>JBJTPO010000131.1:0-13061 GCA_046075145.1 Planctomycetota bacterium | reverse complement strand
GACGCCGCCTGCGGGCAGCTGCGGCGGCTGTCCGCGGCTCAGCTGAAGTAGCCGAGCAGCAGCACGACGGCGAGCACCACGCCGAGGATGCCGCCCAGCCAGACCGTCCAGTGCACCGTGGCCAGGCCGATGGCGGCCGGGTCTTCGTGGTGGGTGGCGGCGAAGATCAGGCTCGCCAGCGCCAACAGCGGCAGCCCGAAGAAGATCCCGGGCACGCGGTCGGCGAAGGAGGCGATCAGCGGCATGGCCAGACAGGCCACCGACGACGACAAGCCGATCATGGTCGTTCAGACTCCGTTCCGATACCCCGCAGCCCGGCCGCCTCTCCGCCGGAGGCTGTGGGTCGCGATCCTGCCACCAAACGCCAACTCTAGGCTGTGTATCCGCCGGCCGGGGTTTCGTCTACCGGCCCGCGCCCCGCGGCGGCTGGGGGGCTTTTTCGTCATGGCCTCCGTCTTCACCGTCGGGCCGCAGCGGCCGCATCGGCCCTGCCCAGGCGTCGTAGATCACGAGCAGGTTGAGCAGCCCGGCGAGCATCGTGTAGAGGGTGCCGATGTCGAAGAACCGACCCAGCCGCCGGTGCCAGAGCGACAGCTGGCCGCCCGAGTGCCTGGGCTCGTAGCGTGCCCGCCCCCCGGGCTGGCGGCGGAAGTCCTCCGCGCTCACGTCGGGGTCGGTGGCCACCAGCCGCTGCGCGAAGGCCTCCGACACCTCCTGGCCGCGGGCCAGCGGGGGCACGAGCCAGGGCAGGTTGGCCAGCGGCTGCCGCGCCGAGCCGCCGACGGCCGAAGATTGGATCATGGCGGGAATCGCAGCGGCGCCGATCCCGGCCTGACCAAGAAACGCCCAGCGCTTCTCGCCGGGCCGCCACGATGCGTAAACCACGTTGCCGCCGCCAATCCACATCCCGGCCAGGAACGTGCACACGAGCGGGATCAGAAAGATCACGCCCTTGAACGTCCGCCCCTGATAGAGCTGGCCCAGGCCCGGGATCAACCAGGAGAGCGCCGCCGCCAGGGCGGGATTCGCGAGATCGATCGCGGAGCCATCGTCGGGCGAGATGGCGACTCGCCGGACGGCGGGCGGCGGCGGCGGGCGGACCACGACGGAGTTCCTGGAGAACGCGATGCAGCGGCCTGCGAGTGTATGTCGCCCGGCGACGGCCTGAAATGGCCCCGGTTCTCCGCAGCGGTGGTTTCGCGGAGGCCGCCGCGCGTGATAGGCTCCCGCCCTCCGCCGCGGGTGAGCCCCGCCGGGTCCCCCTCGAGAATCTCGCCATGCGGTATGGCCGCAGAACCTGGCTGTCGCTCCTCGTTCCCTCGCTTGTCGCCGCCGCCTGCTCGAGCCAGACGAAGCGCGGCCCGGGCTTCTCAGGCAAGCGGCCCAAGGGGCCGCAGGGCTTCGGCAACATGATGGCCAAGGAATGGACCAAGGATCTCGGCGACAAGTCGGCCGAGAAGCGGGTCCGGGCGGCCAACGAACTGGCCAACATGGGGAAGGCGGCCACGTCGGCGCTGCCGGCCCTCGAACGGGCGGCCAAGGACAAGGATCCGAAGGTCAGCGCCGCGGCCAAGCAGGCGATCGCGGCGATCCGCAAGAAGTGATCTCGCGAAGGATCGCGCTCCGCCGGCGAGCGAACGGCTCGCCCGAGCACCAAGAGCCGCGCAGCTTCAGCCCCAGAGCCGGCGGACGGCCTTGAAGCGGGGCGCGATGTCCGCGGCGTCGGCATCGTCATCCCGCGACAGCGCCGCCTGCGGCTCCGACGGCGACAGCTCCCGCCACACCGCCTCGATCGTGGCTGCCTCGACCGACATCAGGCCCTCGGCATCGGCGGCCGCCAGAGCGAGGTGCGCGAGCCGCCGGATCACCTCGGGCGCGCCGTCGGCGAACCGCGTGATCGTCGCCGCGGCCGCGGGAGAGAAGAAGTCGGCCGGCCGGTCCGCGCGCACGAGCCCAGCGGCCAGAAAGTCGGCCACCTCCGCATCGCTCCACGTCGGCAGCTCGATCCGAACCGCCGCCCGCTGGCGAATCGCGTCGGGCACATGGGCGAGACCCGCGGGCGCGGCCGTGGCCACGACCACCGTGGTGCCGAACCGCGGCTCGCCGGCCGCCACGAGTCGCGCGAGTCCTTCGCGGGCGTCGGCCGGGCCACGGTCGACGTCGTCGCAGATGAGCACGGTCGCCCGGCCGAGCAGCGTGTTCTCCCGCAGCCGGTTCTCGAGCTTGAGCCACGGTCGCACGGCCTCGGCGCGGCTGGCCGCGTCGAGCGGCAGGCGGTCGAGCAGGAGGTCGAGCCACTCCCCGTCGGGCAGCCCGGCCAGCGAGAGCACCGCAACCTCGGCCCCGAGCCCGCCGAGCCGCCGCGGGGCGGCCACCGCCAGATGGCTCTTGCCCCTGCCCGCCTCGGCGAGCACCAGGCCGCAGCGCTGCCGCTGGCCGACCAGCCACTCCAGCCGGGCCAGCGCCTCGTCGAGCGCGGCG
The DNA here is from genome assembly GCA_046075145.1 of Planctomycetota bacterium. Taxonomy (GTDB): domain Bacteria; phylum Planctomycetota; class Planctomycetia; order Pirellulales; family UBA1268; genus QWPN01. Next base: position 10,580 of record JBJTPO010000131.1, on the reverse strand, counting down.
GTGGCGTGAAACGTAGCCGGATGGATCCCGCCCGAGAACGGCGCCGGCGCGGAGGCGTCGCGATCGCGTACCATGCGGCGGAGTGTAGCGGCGTGCCGGCCATGGGTCAGGACGAGTTGAGCGGCCGTTTTCAGGGCCGGGCGAGCCTGGCCCGGCCGCCGAGTTGCCAGGTTTGGATCCCGATGAGCGAACGATTCTTTCTCGAGATTCCGCCGGCCGCGGGCCGGGCCGTGCTCACGGGCGACGAGGCGCGGCATCTCGCCCGCGTGCTCCGAGCCGAGGTGGGCGACGAGGTGACGCTGTTCGACGGCAGTGGGCGGTCGTGGGCGGCGCGGGTGACGGCGCTCGGCCGCGACACGGTGGCGCTTGAGACGGGTGAGCCCCGCGTGCAGCCGGCGGGCGGCCGCCTGCTCACGGTGGCCGTGGCGCTGCCCAAAGGCGAGCGGCAGAAATGGCTCGTCGAGAAGCTCACGGAGCTCGGTGTGGCGCGGCTCGTGCCGCTCGTGACCGAGCGGGGCGTGGCCGAGGCGACGGCGGCCGCGGTCGCGCGGCTCGAGCGGGGCGTGATCGAGGCCTCGAAGCAGTGCGGCCGCGACACGCTCATGGAGATCGGCGAGCCGGCGAGCGTCGCCGAGGTGGTGGCGGGCCGGGCGGCGGACGCCATCGGCCTGGTCGCCGATCCCCGCGGCCAGCCGCTCGACCCGGCCGGCTGGCCTACGCACACCGAGGTGATCGGGCTCGTCGGCCCCGAGGGGGGATTTTCCGCTGCCGAACTCTCCGTGGCCGAGGCGGCGGGCTGGCCGCGGGCAATGCTTGGCCCCTCCGTGTTGCGAATCGAGACCGCTGCCGTGGCGCTCGCCGCCCGGCTGGTTGGTTGAGCGGGGTCAGTTCCCCGTCCACCGCCGCCGAACCCCCAGCCAGCCGAGGCCGGTGGCGGCGGCGAGGATCACAAACGCCGCGGGCTCGGGCACCGGGACGGCGAGGCGATCGACGCCGGTGTTGTAGGTCGGGGAATCGGTGATCCCCCAGTTGAGGACCACGAGAAACGGATCGCTCGGCGCGGCGGCGAAGGCGGCCGGATTCGTGCTTTCAAGCCGCGCCCACAGGCCGTAGAGGCCGGGCGCATCCGGATCGAGAATGTCCCAGACGACGTGATGGTGCGACGTGAAGGCGTCGATGAAGAGCGGGTTGGTGCCGCTGAGCCCGGATGGATTTTGCCCGCTGGTGGCGGCCACCTCGGCCGTGCCGCCGGCGCCGAGGATCGAGACGCGGCCCTGCGGGACGGGCAGGGGGTCTTGGGCGGCCGTCTGAGGATTCCAATAGGTGAGCGGCGTTATGAACCGGACGCTGAGTTGGGTTCCTGACGGAAGCGTCGCCCCGCGGTTCCAGCCCGGCGTGCCGTCGTTGCTCGCCACGCCCGGAGCGATGCTCACGAACAGTTCCTCCACGCTGAAGTTGCGATAGACGCTCGGCGACACGGTGATCGTGCCCGCCTGGTTGTCGAACCCCACGGAGAAGGGCGTGCCGTGGCCGGCCGCGGGCCGGGCGAAACAGGCCGTGACGAGGCAGCCGGCGACGGCGAGCACGGCGCTGAGCGAGCGGGCATGAGGGCGGCGGGAGGTCATCGGTGGCTCCGGGGAGGGACGCACGGGAACGGCTGATCGAGGCGGGCGGAACGAGGAACCGTCATGGCGACCTCGGCAGGCCGCCGGGCAGGGCAAAGTGGGGATCGGTGGGGTCCTTGACCGCGGCCACCCAGGCGTGGACGGTCTCGGCGGGGAGGCACTCGACATGGGCGTCGAGGCAGAGGTAGTGGGAATGGCCCACATGCAGCCGGTCGGTCGTGCCGGATGCCGCACCGCCGACGCCGGCGGGCACCACGACGTCGCCGGGATGAATCTCCAGCGTGACCCGCGACCAGACCCAGCCGGGCATCTGCCGCTCGCGGGTCAGGTTCATGCGGCTGAACCAGTCGTTGGGATGGGCGTGGTCGTTGCCGGGCGCCGGCCCCCGCCGCGGCGAGACCTCGAACGCGAAGATCGTGCGGGTGGTGGCGCCCACCTGCCGCAGCCGCGATACGGCGCCGGGAACGTCCATCGTCAGGTAGGCGTTGACGATGTAACTCGTCGCCAACGCGGCCCGCCGCTCCCCGCCGCGCGGATCGCTCGGGCAGATTCGCACGGCGTCGCAGCTCTCGAGCCAGGGTGCGACCGTGTAGACCCACGAGCGGGAGTTGCCCTCGGCGTCCTTGTCGTGGTCAGTGCGGGGCAGCCGGCCCTGGTGGGCATCGGTGAACCCGAGCACCGCCAGGCCCAACTGCCGGAGGTTGCTTGCGCACTGCGTCCGGCGGGCGGCCTCCCGGGTTGACTGCACCGCCGGCAGCAGCAGCCCCACGAGCGTCGCGATGATCGCGATCACGACGAGCAGCTCGACGAGACTGAATCCGGTCTTGGTTCGCATCATCGATCCCTGGGGAGTGATCCGGCGGCGGCGGCGGGCCGCCGCCGGACGTGTTCCCAACTCTGGTTTCAGCGCCGCCGCCGGGCCGCCACGCACGCGGCTCCGACAAGCCCGACCACGACGATCGCCACACCCGCGGGCTCCGGCACCGGCGCGACCGTCACCGACACGCCGTAGGTCGGGTAGGAATTGTTCGTCGCTCCGAAGGTCATCGTCTCGGCCGCCTGCGCCGCGTAGCTCGCGCCGCCGACCAGGAGCGAGTAATCGCCGGCTGCGAGATTCAAAAACGTCTGGGAAACGGTGCCGTCGGCGACCCCGTCGCCGCCGATCGCCGAGGTCCCGAACGTGCCGTAGTTGGCCGTCGTGCCGTCGGCGGCATGACCCACGTAGGTGAAACTCCGCAGCGAGTCGGTCCGCGGATCCGCGGGCAGCGTCGGCCAGTTCGTGGTGCTGTTGCCGATCGACCAGTTGCCCAGGGCGTTGAACGAGCCCTCCTTGCCGGAGTCGCCGAGGTTCGCCGAATCCCAGACGCCGTTGGCGTTGGTATCGGTGAAGGCCTCGCCCGGATCCCACAGGCCGTTGGAGTTGCTGTCGGTGTAGGCCTCGGCCACGCCCGAGGTGCCGAACTGCTGCCTGAGCCACTCCACCGACAGGGTCGAGCTGTCGTGCGCCAGCGGGCTCGACGTGTGGGACAACCCCGCGTACAGCGAGAAGCCTGGCAAGAACACGTCATGGGCGCCCGTCTGCTGACCGGCGGCCGTCCCGACGACGAGGTTCTGTCGCCGGGCCGTGATTGTCACGCTCGTCGGCGCGGTGAGCGTGAAGCGATACACCCTGGTGCGATGGCTGTCGCCCCAGTTCACGTCCGTGGCATCGGCCCAGCCGAAACTGCTCGACACGGCCTGGCCCGCGATCGTCGAGCCGGTCGTGACCGTGCCGAAATCTCGACCGCTGTAACTGATGTGGGCCTCGGCCGGATGGAACGATCCGGCGAGGAAGAGGGCTGTGGCGGCAGCCGCCAAGGCCCGGGGAAACGCAAACCTCGGAATCATGAAAAGTCCTCGTGTGATGGGGCCACCGCCGAATGAAGGCGGCAGCCGGGATCGGGCAGGCCGCACCTCAGCCGCGCAGGCGCACGCCCGCTGTCCGGCTTCATGCGGCGAGACGACAAGGGCCGCCCGAGAGACTCAGGCGGCGGGCGTCTCGTCAGGCCCTGGGCGGTGGCAGATCGGGCGGACCGCCCGTGCCGCTGGCCCCTTCATCACACGTCAGGACCTCGCCCACGCGCGGCCACGGAATCTCGCAGGTCACAGTTTCCGGCGGTGGCAGCGAGACGCAGGCCGCCGCCCACTGGGCCACGATCCCGTTGCAGGCGAGCATCGCCCGCAGGATCACGACCTTCGTCGCGGGCTGCTCGTCGGCCGGCGACTCGGGCGGCAGGCCCGGCTCAGTGGCCAACGACCGATACTCGCTACAGATCGACTCGTCGGCCGTGTCGGATTCCGCGACCGGGGCGGCTGCTTCGGCCGCGCAGCACGAGGGCTTCGCCTGCTTCGCCGCACAGCAACCGCCCGCGGCCGGCGCCGGCGCGGCGGCGGCCACGCGACGCTCGAGGGCCGCGATCACCGCCGGCTCGATGCCGCGGGCCTTCGCCCAGCGGAGCGTCTCGGCCGGCGTGTGGCAGCAGCAGTTTGAAAAGCACCGCTCGGCTGAGTCGCAGCCGCAGGCCTTGTCCATGCACGGGAAGGGCCGCGAGCGATCCTTGCCGGCGAGTCGTCCTGCCGCGGCAGACCCCGGAGCCGGGCTCGCAAGTGGCAGCGGCAGCCCAGACGACACGAGGCCGTACAGGCCAAGCATCATCCAGGCAACCGCACGGCGGGCAACTGAGCACGCGAACATACGGGAGCAAGGTACACCGCCGCCCCAACCGGGTGAAGCACGAGCCGGCGTGCCGCCGCGGCTCGCCTACATCGCCCGCAGGAACCGCACCGCGTCGGCCAGTTCAGCCTGCGCATCCCGCGGCTCGACGGGCTCCAGGCCGATCCAGCCCCGGTAGCCCCGCTCCTCGAGCGCGGCGAACACGCTCGCGAACTCGACCTGGCCTGTCCCCAGGATCACCGCCCGGCCGCGACCGGCGAAGGGGCCGGCCACTGCGTCGGTGGCATGCACCGCCCGCACGTGGTTGCCGAGCGTGGCCACGGCGGCAGCCGGGTCGTGGCCGTGCACGACGAGTGAACCGGTCACGAGGTCGCAGGCGATCGCGCCCTCGGGCAGGGCCGCGATCAGCCGGGCGAGATCTTCGGGTGCGGCCCGTCCCGCCTCCGCACAGAGCGTGGCCCCGACATGCTGCGACCAGGTGCCGATGTCGGCGAGCACGTCCACGAGCAGCCGCCACTCGGCGGATTCGGCGTCGGCGGGAATGTCGCCGATGTGGTTCGTGACCACGCCCGCGCCCAGGTCGTGCGCGAGCTTGAGCGCCGCCTTCGTGGCCGCGATCCTGGGCTCGAGCCGCGCCGCATCGCCGTAGCCGCCCCGGGTCGGAAACGCGATCCCCGAGACGACGAGCGCCTCGTCGCCGAGCCACTTGCGGATCTGCCGCAGGCCGGTCTGCGACACCGCGGCGGGATCGAGCCCATGGCGGGCGTCGAGTTCGACCCCGCCGAACCCCAGGTCACGGGCCACCCGCAAGGCCCGCCGCAGGTCACGGCCAAGCGCCGTGGCGGGGAGCGAGAGGCGGGCTGTTTCCATGATCCAAGACCCGGAGGGGACGAGGGCGACCGCGATCAGATCCGCCGACCGCCACTGGAGAATAGTATCCTCTCGGCATGCTGAAGCTCGCCGATCTCGTCGCCGCCCTCGAACGCATCGCGCCGCTGCGGCTGGCGGCCGAGTGGGATGCGGTCGGCCTGCTCGTCGCCCCGCGCGAGCCCGAGGTGCGGCGGGTGCTCACCTGCCTCACGCTCACGCCCGAGGTGGCGGCCGAGGCGGTTCGCGAGCGGATCGATCTGGTGATTACGCACCACCCGCTGCCGTTTCGCCCGATCGGCCGGATCACGCCCGACACCGGCACCGGCCGCGTCCTGCTCGCGCTCGTCGGGGCGGGCTGCGGCGTGTGGAGCAGCCACACGGCCTGGGATTCGGCGGCCGGCGGCATCAACGACCGCCTCGCCCGCCTCGCAGGGCTTGCCGCACCTCTTCCGATCGCTCCCGATGCCGTCGATCCCGCCGTCGGGTTCGGCCGGGTGGGGGCGGCGGCAGCCGACGTGACCGTGGCGACGCTGGCCCGGCTTCTCGCCGACGCCCTCGACGCAACCGGCATCCAGATCGTGGGCGATCGCGACCGGGCGGCGGGCCGGGTGGGCATCGTCTGCGGCAGCGGCGGCGATCTCGTCGGGCAGGTGGCCGCGGCCGGCTGCACCACGCTCGTCACCGGTGAGCTCAAGCTCCATCAGGCGTGCGAAGCGCGGGCGGCCGACCTGGCGGTGATCGCGGTGGGCCACCATGCGAGCGAACACTTCTCGCTGGCTGAGCTCGGCCGGCGACTGGCCGCCGAACTGCCGGGCCTCGAGACGGTCGCGTCGGCCGCGGATCGCGATCCGATCGGGTGGCTCTGACGACGGCCCACCTGGCACGGCAGGGTTTCGCTCCGGGCTTTTGAATCGCCCCACCGCGCGGCCTACACTGGCAGGCTTCCCTTCGAGCCATCGCCCATGCCCCGCTTCCTCACCGCCCTGCCGGTCTACAACGAGGCCGCCCACGTCGACGCGGTGCTCGACGAGGTGCTGAAGGTCACGCCCGACGTGCTGGTGGTGGACGACGGCTCCACCGACGGCACCGGCGACCTGCTGGCCACGCGGGCCGCCCGGCCCGGCGACATCCGACTCGTACGGCATCCCGTCAACCGTGGCTACGGCGCAGCCCTGGCGACCGCCTTCGCCGAGACGCTCGCCGGCGACTGGGACGGCCTGGTCACGATCGACTGCGATGGCCAGCACCAGCCCCGGCTGATCCCCGCCTTCATCGCCGCCGCCACGGCTCCCGGCGGCCCGGCCATCGTCAGCGGCAGCCGGTACCTCCGGCAGTTCGCCGGCGACAGCCGGCCGCCCGAGGCCCGGCGGCGGATCAACGCCGAGATCACCGCCGAGCTCAACCGCCGGCTGGGGCTCGGGCTCACCGACGCCTTCTGCGGCTTCAAGGCCTACTCCCGGCGGGCGCTGGAGAAGCTCAAGGTCACCGAGACCGGCTACGCGATGCCGCTCGAACTCTGGGTGCGGGTGGCCGCGGCGGGCCTCGCGATCGAGGAACTGGCCGTGCCGCTGGTTTATCTCGACGAGGCGAGGAGCTTCGGCGGCTCCCTCGACGACGCCGAGACCCGGCTGGCCTACTACCGGCGGGTCATCGACCGGGCCGAGGCCGCCGTGGCCGCGGACCGGCCGGTCCGCCGCTAGAACCCGCGCCGCTCCCGCCGACCGGCGTTGGCCCGGGCTGCGGCCGTGTGCTACGGTCGGCGGTTTGCCGCGTCGCCGCCGCCGTCCGACCCCCAGGCTCTTCTCGCCGATGCCCGCCCGCCGCCGCGTCCACGAGCCCCCCGAGCCCTCGGGGGCCAGGCTGGTCGAGCCGCCGATCGTGCCGGGGCCGGGCACCGGCTCGATCGAGGCGCTGGTCGACAACAACCGCCTGCTGCGGTCGGCCCTCGACCTGCGGATCGGCGACATGCGGCTGCACGAGCTCGTGGCGGCCACCCGCCGCGAAGTGCTGTTGGTGGCGGCCGAATACACGGGCCACTACCGCGACGTGACGCGGCCGGCCGACATGGCCGACTGGATCGGCCGGCCGCTGATCGCCGGCGGTCATCAGCCCGAGCTCTTCCATCCGGGCGTATGGCTGAAGAACGCCGTGCTCGACGCCTACGCGCGGCAGGTCGGAGGCACGGCCATCAACCTCGTGATCGACAGCGACCGCTGCGGCCGCGCCGCGGTCGACATGCCGGTGGGTACTCCCGCCGACGCCTGGTTGGAGCCGGTGCCCTTCGACGCGCAGGCGCCGGAGATGGCCTGGGAGGAGCGGCCGATCCTGGATCAAGCGTGTCTTGAGTCGTTCGGGGAGCGGGCCTCGACGCTGCTCGCGCCGCTGGTGCCCGACGCGATCCTCAGACGGTTCTGGCCGCTGGTGGTGGAGCGCGGCCGCGCGAGCCATCGCCTTGGCCTGGCGATCGCCCAGGCGCGGCACATCGTCGAGGAACACTTCGGCCTCGAGACGCTCGAGCTGCCGGTGGCCGAGCTCGTCAAGCTGCCGACGGTGATGGTGTTCACCGGCTGGCTCCTGGCCCACTGCCACGCGCTCCACGAGGCCTACAACGCCGCGCTCGCCTCCCATCGCCGGGCGCGGAAGGTCCGGGGGCGGGGCCGGCCGATGCCCGACCTGGCCGTCCGCCACGACGCGGCAGGCGAGTGGATCGAGGTGCCCTGGTGGCTGTGGTCGAAGGAGGATCCCCGGCGACGTCGGGTCTATGCCAGCACGGCCCCGGGGGCGCTCGCCCTCTCCGACATGGAGACGGTGCGGGTGGAACTGCCGATCGCCCCCGACACCTCGCCCTCGAAGTGGATCGACGCGCTCTCGCGCATGGAGGAGCACGGGGTCCGGCTGCGGCCGCGGGCCCTGGTCACCACGTTGATCGCGCGGCTGCTGTTTGCCGACGCGTTCGTGCACGGCATCGGCGGCGCAGCCTACGACACGCTCACCGACGACATCGTGCGACGGCTGGTCGGCTCCGACCCGCCGAGGCATGCCGTGGTCTCGGGCACGCTGCGGCTGCCGCTCGAGGGCGTGTTTCCCGGCTTCGACACGTCTGACCCCGAGGCCGATCTGGCGGCGGTGCGGCGCACCATCCGCGACATCGCCTATCACCCCGAGAAGCACCTTTGCGACGACGGCGAACTGCCCGCGGCGGTGCGTGAGCTCGTCGTCGCCAAGCGCCGCTGGGTCGAGACGGTTCCCACACCCGCCCTGGCCCGCCGCCGCTGCCACGAGATCCGGGCGGCGAACGGCCGGCTGGCGGACCATGCGGCTGGCGAGGTGCGGGACTTGGAGGCCCGGGCCGCGGCCCTCGGACACGCGGTGAAGGCCCGGCGCGTCCTGGCAGCCCGGACGCATCCATGGTGTTTTTTCCCGGAAAAGATGCTGCGTTCGTTCCTGCTACTGGAAAACGCCTGACTCACCGCCTATCCTGACGGCCAACGGATTGCTTTTGCCACTCCAGGGAAAGGAGGCATCATGCATCGGGTGGACCGTTCCCCGAGCCGGTGTCACAAGCGCTTCATCTCCTGCCGACCGCCACAGCGGTCGGCCTCGCGGCCCGCGGCCCGATCGGAGTCACGCGGCCCGCACACCGCCCAAAAATCGACCAGGCAGGCCTCGAAGCCACGACTCAAGGTGCGGTCTGCCGCGGGCAGCAGCGCGGTCGCGGAGCCGGGCTCCAAGCGCCGCCCCGCCTCCCGGCCGACGGCCTCCCAGGATGGTGTCGCAGCGGTGCGGCTGGCCCGCTCCACCGCCGCTGCTGGCGGTCGGGCGGCGAAAAAGCGGCCAGAATCGGCCGCCGCTGCCCGCGAGCATGTCGTCGAGACGGTGGAGATTCGCCCTTCGAGCCGCGTGATCCGCCGCCGCTCGCAGGTCCGGCGGGCTCCCGTCCACCACATTCCGCACCACCCGGTCGTGCCCTTCGAGCCGCCGGCCTGGATGCTCGAGGAATGCCAGATTTCCCCGGCTCGGGCCGGGGAGCAGAGCGAGATCCTGCAGCTGCTCGCCGGCCTGCCGACCCCCCCGACCCGGGCGGAGTTTCATGCCGCCGTCGATCACCCGGATCACGACTCGGCCAACCGGCTCGTGGCCCGGCTCGGCGGCCGGATCGTGGGCCAACCGAGATCGTGCCCCGCGGGCTGCTCGTCGGATCGGCCACGCTGCCGGGCGCTGTCGTCGATCGCGTCGCCGTGCTGCCCGAGTGCCGCGGTGCCGGACACGGACAGCGGCTCGTCAAGGCGACCGAGGACCGGATGCGACAGACGGGCGCCGTGCTCGCGCTGTCGCGCACCAGGATCGCGGCCTCCTTTCATGAGCTCGGCTGGAGCGTGCTCGGCCGCGACTGCGCCACTCCGGGCCGGCCCACCGAGATCATGGCGCGGCTGCTCGAAGGCCCGCGCCGCGCGGGCGAGGCCGTGACGATGCGGCAGTGGCGACACGTCGAGCTGCCGGCGATCCTGCGGATCTACGGCCAAAACGCCCTTCGCTTCGTCGGGCCCCTCGACCGCGACGAGAACTACGGCCGTTGGCTCGTCAGCCGCGGGGCGTTCGACTCGATTCTGGTGGCCCTCGTCGGCCAGGATCGCTACGAGCTCCACGAGTCGAGCGCCCGGATCGTGGGCTACTGCATCCAGTCGGGCAATCGCGTGCTCGAGATCATGGCCGACCCGGAGTTTGCCGGGCTCGAGCGGGAGATCCTGGCCCGGGTCTGCGCCGAGGCGATCGAGAATGACCGGCAGGAGATCGTCTATGAGTCGAGCGCTTCCGATCCGCTGCATGCGGCGGTGGCTGGTGGCGACGGACGGGTCGCGCAGGGCGACCGGATGATCGTGGCCAAGGTGTTCAAGCCGCAGGTCCTGTTCGAAGCGGTTGCGCCGGCGGTGGCCGAGCGGGTGGCTTCGGCCGGCATCCGCGAGACGGTCGAGCTGGGCCTCGACGCCCCGTCGTTCCGCGGCTCGGTGATCGTGGCCGAGGGCAAGGGGGAGGCCAAGGGAACTCGACAGGCGGCGGTCCATCCGGGCCGCATCGGCCGCAGCTACCTGAAGCTCACCGACGACGAGCTCGCGCGGCTGCTGCTCGGCCAGGGCGACCCGGTGGAGGCGGTGGCGGCGGGGCGGATGGAGCCATCGACCCAGATGGCCCTCAAGCTCGCCGCGCAGCTCTTCCCCCGGCAACCGCTCTGGTGCCCGATGTGGGACGACCTGCCAGCGTGACACGCGCCGGGCCGGTGGTCAGCGGGTCTCGGCGAGCTGCTTGACGTGTGCGAGCAAGCGCCGATGGATCGTGTGGATCACGAGTTCGCTCCACAGGGTCCAGTAAGCCTG
>JBJTPO010000130.1:0-6720 GCA_046075145.1 Planctomycetota bacterium | reverse complement strand
GGCCCCGAAGTAGCCGCCGTAGACGCCCACGAGGAACTGCAGGCCGCAGGCGGCGGCGATCCGGCCGGGCGTGGCGGCGGGTGCGGGAGCCAGGCCGCGGGTCGAGAGCCGGGCGAGCTGCGGCTGCACGGCAAACAGCGTCGCGGCCAGCAGGATCAGCCAGGGCACGAGCGCGTCGAACCACGCGGGTGGCAGGGCGAGCACGAGCAACGTGCCGGCAGCCGCGCCGACGATGCTCGGCACCACGAGCCAGCGGGCCCAGTCGGGCAGGTCGGACCGCTCGCCGCGGTAGGCCCAGGCCGCCGCCGCGGCGCCCGGCCACAGCCCAATGGTGCTCGTCACGTTGGCCGACACGAGCTGCCCAGGCCCGGGCGGCAGGATCGTGCCCAGAAGGCCGAACGTGAGGATCGTACCCCCGCCGGCGATCGCATTGACACCACCGGCCACAAGGCCGGCGAGAAACAGCAACCCGAACTCAGCCGCCTCGCTCATGGGGCGTCGGCCGGCGGGTCGACGGCTGGGGGGACGACGGGCCGTGCCGGCTCGGGCGGCTCAGGACGGGGCGGCGGCGGCGCCAGGATCGCAGGCGGCATCGGGCCGCCGGGCGGCGGTGCGGGGGCGGCCGGCGCGGGGGCTGGGGCGACGAGCGGCGGCGCGGGAGGAACCCCCGGGTCCGCCGCGTCGGCATACACGCCCTGCCCACAGTCGATGAGCACAGGGCCGGCCCAGAGGAGCGGGTGACGGGCATCAGCCAGGTCGGCGTCGGCCGATCGCTTGAGCCGCGGCTCCCGGTCGAGATCGGGCCGCTCGGGCGCGACCACGTCGACGGCCCGCTGCCAGGCCTCCGCGGCCGGCAGCGAGTCTTGGCCGGTGGTCTCCCGGAGAAACTCCTGCACCAGGCTGGTGGCCACCGCGCCGCCGCTCCGCCAGCGACTCATGAGCACGGTGTGACCGCCCGCCGCGATCAGGTCGACGGCCGGCAGGAAAAGGTCTTCGCCCGGTCGCGCGGGCGGCTTGAGCAGGCCCCCGGCCATCGCCGACTGCACGCCCGGCAGGATCACCTGTCGCGGTCGCTTTGGCGGCGGTGCGAGCCAGTCGGCCAGCGTGATCCCCGGTCGGGGCCCGACGGCCGAGAGCAGCGGCCAGGATGCATCGAGGCCGGGCGGAACAAGTTCGTCGTAGACCACCAGCGTGTCGCAGAGAGACGCAGCCAGGACGGGCGGAGGACCCGACGCAGCCGGCTCGAGCACGACCACACCCGCGATGCCCGCAGTCATGTCGCCGGCGGTCGCGAGGGCCGCCTCCCGCTTCTCGCCGCGGCTCATCCGGCCGAGGAGGAGGCCCGTGCCGCCGCCGGAGTGCGGCTCGAACCGCAGCACGGCGAGGCTGCGGGTGGGGCAGTAACGCATCCGGCACACCTCGCGGAGCGGCCGGCGATCGTCGCCGGCGCGGTTCGAGGCCACGGGGAGGATCTCGAAGGGCACGTACCAGAGCCAGCCGTCGGGCACGATCACGAGCTCTTCGATCCCCTCGGCGAGTGACACTCCCCGTGCGTTCTCGAACAGCATCCGCTCGATGCGTGCGGCCGATCCCCGCCAGTCGCCCGCGACAAGCCGGTCGACGCCGACGGCCGCAGACCGCTCGTGCAACGACAGCTCCTTGGCGAGGGTGCGGATCTCGTCCGGCAGGCCCGCGGCCTGCTTCACCTGCCAGGCCACGAGGCGGTCGCGGGTCTCGAGCGCGCCGAACAGCCCCGAGGCCGTCCAGTGAAAGGAAAGCAACGCCTGGCCCGGTTCCAAGCGCCGCCGGATCTCGGCGGAGGGGGTGAGGGGAGGAAACGCGGGCACCGCGACGCTCCCCGCCGCGAGCGTGGCGACCACCTGCCGCAGTTCACCGGCCGCGGTCGCATACTCCAGCCACTCGGCCGGATCGCCGGCGATCGCCGCGGCGGCCTGATCAGCCGGGGGCGGGGCGGCGGCGACGGCGGCCGCGAGGTTGCCGCGGAGTTGGACGATCCTCGTGAGCAGGCGATCGAGGCCGGGGCGGCCGGCAATGATCGCCTTGCGGCGCGCGACTTCGGCCGGATCCAGCAGCCGCTCATCCGCCATCAGGAACCGTGTCAGGGAGGCTCGCCGTCCGCCCAGCGGCTGCGCGGCCGTCCAGCGGTGTCGCATGGTCGCCTCGGCGGCGGCGAGCGTCGGCTCCTCCCCGCGCCGGCCCGCCACCGCCACCCACGTGTCGAAGGCGGCGGCACGCGGGGCAGTGACCACGGCGAGCGTGCCGAGCGGATCGGCCGCGAAGTCGCGGGCGGGGGGATCGGTGAGCCAGGACGTGAACAACACCTCGGCCTGACGGTCGGGGACCAGGCTCGATCCCGCCCTCAGAAGTTCCACGAGCAGTTCGGTCTGAAAGAGCCTGGGCGAGCGGCTCCGGGCGATCGCCAGCGCCCTCGCGATCTCGGCGTCGCCGGTCGCGGCATCCCTGCCGTAGGCGGCGAGCGCCGCCGCGTAGCCCGCAATGCCGCCGAGCGTACCCTCGCCGGCCGACGACGCGAGCAGCCGGCCGTCGATCGCGTCAAGCGCCGCCGTCGCCCCGCGGGCGTCTCCCGCGGCGGCCAGCGACTCGGCCTGCATCGCGAGGAGCCGCGCCCGCAGCGCGACCGGACCGGCGCGGGTGGCGTCGACGGCCGGCGGGATCGCCGCTGCCGCCCCCTTGCCGCCGGACAGCCGATGGGCCGTCCAGAGCAAGCCGAACGCCTCCTCGAGCGCCCGCGCGTCGCCGTAGTCGGCGGCCGTGATCGTGGCCTCCTCAAAATAGGTCAGCGCCTCCTGGGCCCGGTCGGCATCGAGCGCGATCCGACCCAGAACGATCAATCCCCAGGCGGTCAGCGGGTGGTCGAACTGGTTGCCCGCGAGCAGCCCGCGCACGAGCAGCGGCTGCGCCTGCTGCGGCTTGCCCTGCGCCCAGGAGGCCGTGCCGAGCGCGATGTCGATCCACGACTGCGAGTAGTGGTTGGGGGGCGCGGGCCGCCGCGCCAGCGTGCGGGTGGCCTGGTCGAGAATCGGGTTCTCGCGACCCAGCTCGCCGAGCAGGCTGCCGGTGCGGTAGGTGGCGATCACGAGCGAGCGGATCACCTCCTGCGGGCGGATCGGCCGCTCGTAGGGCGCCGTCAACACGCCGCCCCGCTGGAGCACGTCCTGCGGATCGGCCCCCTGCTGCCGGATCGTCATCGTGTCGGGCAGCGTCGAGGGCGTGGCGTTTCGCTTGCTGCGGGCCCAGGTCGCCACCCGCGGCCGGCGCAGGGGCTGGAGTTGTTGCGGGGGAAAGCGCACGGCCAGCAGCCAGTTGGCGTGCGTGGCGGCGAGCGCGAGCGCCTCCTCGTAGCGGGCCACGGCCTCGCGAAAGCGGCCGGTCTCGTAGAGGCTCTCGCCGAGCACGGTGGCGGCGGCGATCGAGTCGATCCACCGGTCGGCGCCGATCTTCGCGCTGCCGCGGTATTCGCGTTCGGCAAGTTCGACCGCGGCGGGGTAGTCGCCGGCGGCCAGCGCCGCAAGGGCCAGGTCGTAGCCCGGGCCGGGCACGGTCGGGGCCGCGTCGGGAACGCCCATGTTGGGCGGCAGGATGACCTGGGCCGAAAGGTCGCTGCCGACGACGGCGAGAGCCACGGCGATCGCGAGGGCCCGTTGCATGCCGCTTGGTTGTACACGCTTCACCGGGGGCCGCGGTGCCGGAGCGTGGGCAGGATCGACCAGCGTCACACTGGGCAGGTTCGGCAAGCGGCGCGGCGGCATCGCCCCGGCCACATGCCGGTCGTGCGGGTTGTCACAAGTTTGCCGGTCGAGCGGGCCGATACCTCGAGGGAGTGCGGAGTTTTGCCCACCCGGGCGGCCCGCGACCCGACACCGACACGCAGGGAAGGTTCCGCCATGGCCAAGCCACTCGCTCGTTCGCTCACTGCGGCCGATTCGCACCGTGGTCGCGGGTTCCGCTTGCTCGCCGTCGCGGCAGCGATCGGCGGACTCTGCCTGACGGGCTGCCAGGTGGACGTGGGCGGGCAGACGCTGCCGAGCGCCTACTACCTGCAGGACGACATCCAGTATTTCCCGGCCGGCCCCGAGTTCAAACTCTCGAAGGAGGCCGCGGCCCAAAAGGCCTACAAGAAGGAAATGGCCGAGCGGGACGCCGGCGGCCCCTACATGCCGTGACCTGACACGGCCCGCGGCCCCGCCGACCCCATCTTTTCTCGGGCGAACCAGGCCGGATTGCGGCCAACTTGCACGCCCCGCCAAGGGCAGTAGACTGCTGTCCGTGGGTTTAAAACCCAAAATACTGCCTTGGGTAGTGTTTTTCGTGGGTTTTCATCCCTCAACGCACCAGACCGATGGATCGGACTGGCCGTTCGGTCCCGCGGAGGCGGGCAGCATGGATATCTCGAAACAGCATGGCCGCGGCGCCCGACCTATTGCTGGGGGAGTTTGTCCGGGCCCTGGATGCCCGGCATCGGCTGGCATTGCCGCCGGAGCTCGCCGACCCGCTCGCCGCCGCCGGCCAACGGCTGGTGATCGCCAAGGAGCGGGCTGGCTGCCTCTCGCTCTGGTCGGCGGCCGCCTGGAAGCCGCGGCTCGAGGCGGCCGTGGAGGTCCTTCGCACGAAGCTGGCGGCGGGCCTACTCACGAACCGGGTCGGGCAGGTGCAGGACCTCGGCCGCCTGCTCTCCACCCGCCAGCAGACGATCTCGCTGGCCGGCCGGGGCCGGCTCGTGCTGCCGGAGGGATTCCGCGAGTTCCTCGGCGTGGAGCCGGGGGGCGATGTGCTGGTGGTGGGGGCAGCCGTCTGCGTGGAGCTCTGGCAGCCCGCCGCCTGGACCGCCTTCGTGACCGCCGAGATGCCGGGCTTCCGGCAACGGATCGACGAACTGATCACCTGACGGAGCCGGCCTCCCGCCGGACTGACTCACCGCATTTCGCCATGCCCGGGTGAAGGGACAGGTTTTTTCCTGACGGACCTACCACCCAGGAAACTCGACAACCACGGAACGGGGCCCCACAGCACGGATGCTGCCGCGGGAACCTTTCCCCGGGCATGGCACTTTCTTCACGCGGCGAGGGCCCTCCTGGCCCCGCTTCGCTTGCCGTCAGGCCAATGGGTTGCCGCGGTTCACGAGCGGCCACGTGACCCGATCGCCCGAGAGGGTCGAGGCGTAGATCGCCGCGGTCATCTCCACCACCGTGCGGCCGGCATACATGCCCGTCTCCGGCTCGCGGTCGTTGGCGATCGCGTCGAGCAGATCGGCCGCGACCCGGCGACCCCAGGTGACCCGCTCGGCCGCCCGGTCGACATCGGTGGGCACCTCCTCGCAAAGGCCGCCCGGCCCGATCGGCTGCCAGGGAAACTCCTTGTCGGTCCGCCACAGCGGGGCCTCGCGGAGCCAGGCCTGCGGCACATGGTCGGGACGGATGTGGATTGCGCCCGCACTGCCCACGACCGTGATCCCGAAGGCCGGCTGCTTGAGCCCCGCGTCCCGCACGCTGGCAAACGAGCCCACCGGCCCGTTCGCCAGCCCGAACATCGCCGCCACCGCGTCGCCCGCGATCAGCCCGATGCCCTCCGGCCCCGCGACCGCGTCGGCCTTCGTGATCGGCCGGCCGCCGGTGGTGACCGTGGCCTGGCACCACTGGGGCGCGCCGCCCAGGTCGACCATCAGGTCGAGCACGTGGCTGCCGAGCACCCAGAGATCCTCGCCGCCGCCCCGCTTGTCCTCCTTGCCCCGCGCCCGCAGTTCGAGCACGCGACCGATCCGGCCGTCCTCGATCAGGTCGCGGACGACCGCATAGGTGCCCGCGTGGCGGTTCACGAAGGCCAGTGCGAGCTTCGTGCCGGCCTTCTCGCAGGCGGCCACCACGGCGTCGGCCTCGGCCGGCGTGGGCACGAACGGCTTCTCCATCAAGATGCCCTTGGCGCCCGCCTCGGCCGCCGCGATCGCCATCTCGGCATGGCAGTCGATGTGCCGCATGCAGATCGCCACCACGTCGGGCTTGGCGACCGCGAGCATCGTGCGCCAGTCGGCGAAGGCGGCGGCGGACTCGAGCTCGTGCCGCCCCGCCGCCTTCGCGAGTCCGGCCGCGTCGTCGTCGGCCGCGGCGATCACCTCGGCCCCAGGCAACTCCCGAAACAGCTCGTCGATCGCATGGCCGTAATCGCCGCGGCCCGTCCGCCCGATCACCGCCACCCGCAGCCGCTCGTCGCCCATGTCCCATGTCTCCCTGCACGTCGCACAAGGTCGCGATTGTAAACGACACAGCCGATCCGGCCATCGGCGGGCCGTAGGGGACAGTCCCCGTAGACACGAAAGGGGACTGTCCCCTACGGGGACAGTCCCGATCACGGCCGTTATCATGCGGTCCCGTTTCCAGCCCGCACGCACGCCGCATGACCCACGACCACCACCATCACGGCCCGCGTGGCCTCGCCGCCGGGCAGTTCGACCGCGCGATGGCGATCGGCGTGGGGCTCAACGTGGTGTTCGTGGCGGTCGAACTGGCTGCCGGCTTCCTGGCCGACTCGCTCGCCCTGATGGCCGACGCGGGGCACAACGCGGGCGACGTGATCGGCCTGCTCCTCGCCTGGGGAGCGGCCTGGCTCTCCCGCCATCCGCCGTCCCGCCGCTACACCTGGGGGCTGGGGCGGGCCACGATCCTTGCGGCCCTGGCCAACGCGGTG
>JBJTPO010000129.1:0-1754 GCA_046075145.1 Planctomycetota bacterium | reverse complement strand
GGCCGCTGCTGCCGCCCCTGGCGCTTCGAAGCCCGCGCCGCGGGCGATGCGGGAGCAACTCTTGGCGGGGATGGTCTCGATCTTGTCGGCGCTCGATCGCTACGACGAAGCCAGGGGCGGAGAGCAGGCCTTCGATCGGCTCGTGCAGTGGAAGCACGCCGCGCGGGGAGCGGCGAAACCGGCGGCTCGGGCGGCGTCGCTCGACTCGCTCCCCGGCCCCGCCCGCGAGGCGGGGATGCCGATCATGGAACGGAAGAGCTTCGATGCCCCGGGCGACGTGGTGGCGATTCGCGACCGCTGCTGGCTGGCCGCGGTCGCCCGCACCGCCCGCGGGACGGCGACCGACGAGTTGGCCGTCGCGGAGGGCCTGTTTCGCTGGACGGTGCGCTCGCTGGCCGCCGTCAGTGATCCCCCGATGGTGCCCAGCGACGCGCTCCCCGGAACCCGCTGGTTTCTTCCGGGCGAAATCCTGTTGGCGGGCCGGGCCAGCCCGGCGCAGCGGGCCTGGATCTTTCTGGAACTCCTGCGGCAGTCGGGGATCGACGGCGTGATGCTGGCGACGCCGGCGGCCGGTGGCGGCCCGCCGCGGCCCTGGGTGCCGGCCGCGATCATCGCCGGTGAAGCCTATCTCTTCGAGCCGACCTACGGGATGCCGATCCCGGGCCCGGGTGGCGCGGGAGTGGCCACGCTACGGCAAGCGGTCGCTGATCCCGCGATCCTGAATGCGCTCTCGGTTCCCGATCGCCCCTATCCCGTGCAGGCGGAGACGCTGGCCGCAGGCGTCGCGGTGCTCGGGCCGGCCGATCCGTGGTCACTTTCGACGCGCATGGCCGAGTTGGATGGCGAACTTGCGGCGGCCGAAGGGGTTCGCGTTGCGGTCGATGTCGATGCGATCCTCGGCCGCGCGACGGCGGCCGTCGCGGCGGGTGATGGAGCGGCGGTCCAGCGCGGGATCTGGGCGTTTCCTTGGGAGACGGTGGCACGGCGCGGGGCGGCGGCCGCGGCGGCGGCCGAGGAACTCGCGCCGCTGCAGGTGCCGGTGCCCGATCCGCAGCGGCCGGGCGGCGGGTTCCGTGCGCTGTTCGCCGGTCGCGTGCGGGAGTTTCGCGGCGAGTACGAGGGGCCCGGCGGCGCGAAGGCGGCCTACCTGGCCGCCCGCGTCTCACGGCGGGAACTGGCCGGGGCGCTGGCCGGTGTGCCCGAGTCCCAGGCGGCCGCGATCACCAGCCGCCTCTCGCGCATGAAGGAGGATGCCACGTACTGGCTCGGGCTCGTGATGCTGGCTGAGGGGCAGGACGAGGCTGCGGTCGATTACCTTCAGCGCATGACGCTCGAGGCGGCACCGGACAGTCGCTGGACCGACGCGGCCCGCGTGAACCTCGCCGCCGCGCTCGAGCGGCTGGGCAAGACGGCCGAGGCGGTATCGCTGCTGCGGGAAGACGGTTCGCCCCAGCGGTTTGGGAGCCGGATCGTGGCTGACCGGCTCGCGGCCGCCGCGCCCGATTGACACCCCCCGCGAAAGGCGGCCTCTCGCGGATCGGCCCTGGCTGCGGGCCGCCGATGGCCGCTCTGGCCCGAGACGTGTGGCATCGCTATACTTGCGGATTCCCGCTGGGCGGATTTCCCGCAGGGCGGACTCGCCATTTCTCCTGACCCCTCGTGCCGGGCCTGAGCCATATGAAAGACGACATCCACCCGAACTACATCCACACCGTCGTCCGTTGTGGCTGCGGCAACACCTTCGCCACGCGGAG
>JBJTPO010000128.1:0-3265 GCA_046075145.1 Planctomycetota bacterium | reverse complement strand
CGGCAACGTCGCCGCCAACCCGCACCTGATCGACGTCAACTACTACTTGACCGGCGACGGGATGGGAGGAGTGCCCGCTGATTGGACCCACTTCAACTCGGTGGACTACAACCCCGAACTCGATCAGATCATGGTCTCGTCGCGGGAGTTCAGCGAACTCTGGATCATCGACCGCAGCACGACGACCGCCGAGGCCGCGGGCAGAACCGGCGGCCGGGCGGGACGCGGCGGCAGCCTCCTCTACCGCTGGGGGAATCCGGCCGCCTACAAGTCCGGCACGGCGGCCGACCAAAAACTCTTCTACCAGCACGACCCGCAGTGGATCCGGCCCGGTCTGCCGGGGGCGGGCAACGTCCTCGTCTTCAACAACGGCTGGAACCCGAACCCCAGCCTCCCCAGCTACTCGAGCGTGCTCGAGATCACGCTCCCGGCCAACACGGCCCAGTGGTATCTGAGCGACCGCCGGTCACCCTCGGTGGCGGCCGCCTCGGCCTTCAACACCGGGGTGGTGCCCGCCTCCTGGGTGCCGCTGTCGGGTGACTGGGACGGCGATGACCGCGACTCGATCGGTTACTACGATCCCACCGCACGGACCTTCCGCCTCTACGACTCGGCCAATGACACGACCCCCGTCACGATCGACGCCTCGGGGGTCGCGGCGGCTGGATGGGTGCCGCTGGCCGGAGACTGGGACGGCGACGGCACCACCACCGTCGGCTTCTACGACCCCGCCGCGAGCCGCTTCGTGCTGGGCAACGGCACGGGTGCGTTCACTGCCGACGTGGTGATCGTCGCCACGCTGCCGAACGGCCGCCGCCTCCCGGCAGGCGTCCGGCCGATCGTGGGCGATTGGAACGCCGACGGCACCGACAACGTGGGCGTGTACAACCCGGCCGACAACGTCTTCCGGCTGAGCGTTGCCCCGGACCGCTGGCTGCTGCCGCGCGAGGGCCTGATCGTGTTCCGGCCGAACCTGCCCTCCCTGCTGCCGCCGCGCTGGCAGCCCGTGACCGGCGACTGGGACGGCGACGGCCGCGACACCACCGGGCTCTATGATCCGGTGCAGCGAACCTGGTACTTGAACAACCGCGTGAACGGCTCCACGACCTCTACGTTCACCGTGACCACAGCGTACGCGGCTCCCTCATGGCGGCCCGTCACCGGTGACTGGAACGGCGACGGAGTCGATACGTTTGGCCTATTCAACCCCGGGTTCGCCGAGGCCGGCTACGCGAAGCCGGGCCGCGCGTTCGGGCCTTCCGCACCAAGCTGGCAGTACGTGGCGCCCGCCCGCCAAACCTTCTATGCCCGGATCATCTCCGGCGCGCAGCGGCTCCCCAACGGCAACACGCTGATCAACGAGGGCACCGAGGGTCGGTTCTTCGAGGTCACGCCGTCCGGCAGGATCGTCTGGCAATACGTCAACCCGGTGACCGGTTCCAACCCGGCCAACGTGCTCTACCAGGGTCAACGAGCCCAACTCTCCCTGATCGGGATTCCCGAGACCTACCAGAACTTGACGTTCCGAGCCTACCGCTATGCCGCCGACTTCCCCGGCCTGGCGGGCCGCGACCTGACGCCCGGCAATCCGATCGAACGGTACGCAGAGGGCGCCGACACGATCGGTCGCTTCTCGCCGGCCGCCAGCCGTGGTGAGTTGAACAACCGCAACATCGGCTCGAACACGGGCGTCGTGCAGGCGACCGTGCCATTGCTGACCGGCGCGTGGCGCTGGGTGGCGGGTGACTGGAACGGGCCCGACGGAAACAACGTCCGCCGCGACGGGCTGGGAGCCTACAATCCCGTGACCCGGCGGGTTCGCCTCTACCCCGACAATGCCGCGTCGCAGGTGATCGCCTTCTCGGCCCCGGCGGACGTGCCCGGCGACGCCATGCCGGTGGCGGGCGACTTCAACGGCGACGGCATCGATACGGTGTCGCTGTTCGCCCCGAGCCTCGGCCGGTGGTACATCAACAACAATCCCACGGGGTGGACCACGGCCGCGTCGTTCGCGGTCGGGGCCGTGCCCGCCTACGTGCGGCCGCTGGCCGGCGACTGGGACGGCGACGGGACCGACGGCATCGCCGTGTACGACCCGATGGAAAAGAAGCTGTATCTGAACAACCGGAGCGACGGGAGCCGCTCGACCGAGCAGCAGGTGACGTTCGCCTGGGCGGGGACGAACTGGCTCGCGCTTGCCGGCGACTGGGACGGCGACGGCCGCTCCACGATCGGCTTCGTCGATCCGACCAACTCGCTCTGGCGACTGAGCAACCGGCTCGACGGCACCACGACCGATCTGTCGGTGTTCACCTGGAACCTGCCCCTGGGCTGGCAGCCGCTCGCGGGCAACTGGAACGGCGACGGCGGGATCAGCAGCTAGCGCCGCCGAAGGCCAGGCGGAACTCACGATCGGCCGTCGGTAGCCGCGGGCGCTTCGCCACGCTAGGCTTTCGCACCTGGGCCGCGGCTGCCGCGGCCGGTTCGAGACCTTGGGAGAGCGCGCCATGGGGCAGGTGGCAGAGGCATTCGTCGGGATCGGCAGGATCGGCTACGAGGGCCCCGCGTCGAAGAACATGCTGGCCTTCCGGCACTACGACGCCGCCGCGCTCGTCGAAGGCAAGCCGATGCGGGATCACCTCCGATTCGCCGTCTCCTACTGGCACGCCTTTCGCGGCACCGGCGGCGACCCGTTCGGCCCCGGCACGATGATCCGCCCCTGGGAGACCGACGGGGACTCGCTGGCGATGGCCCTTCGCCGGGTCGATGTGGCCTTTGAGTTCCTGGAGAAGCTCGGCGTGGGCTTCTATTGCTTCCACGACCGCGACGTGGCCCCGGAAGGCGCGAGCCTCGCCGAGAGCAACCGCAACCTCGACGCCGTCGCCGACCGGCTGGCGGAGCACCAGGCCCGCACCGGCATCAAGCTCCTGTGGGGTACCGCCAACCTGTTCTCGAACCGCCGCTACGTGCACGGCGCGGCCACGAGCCCCAACGTCGAGTCGTTCGCGTTCGCCGCGGCCCAGGTGAAGAAGGCGCTCGAGGTGACCCACCGCCTGGGCGGCGCCGGCTATGTGTTCTGGGGCGGCCGGGAGGGCTACCAGTGCCTGTGGAACACCGACATGAAGCGGGAACTCGACCATCTCGCCGCCTTCATGCACATGGCGGTCGATCATGCCAGGGCGATCGGCTTCACGGGGCAGTTTTACTTCGAGCCGAAGCCCCGCGAGCCGATGAAGCACCAGTACGACTTCGACGTGGCCACGTG
>JBJTPO010000127.1:0-1268 GCA_046075145.1 Planctomycetota bacterium | reverse complement strand
CTGCCCTGACTTTCCCGCCGTCGCCGCCGGCCCGGCGTCGGCTCCGGCTTGTGTCGCCGTGCGGAGCACGGCTCCGGCCCCCGCTCCGCGGCTTCCCTGCGAGCCCGGAGGTGCGAGTAGCCAGCGAGGCGAGGGGCACTTCAGCTGCCCCTCCGCCTCGCCAAGGCTTCGCGGGCCATGGATGGCCGCGAAGCCGTGAAGCTAGAACGCAACGATGAGTTGCGTCTGGATCGCGGTGCCCGTGTAGCCGGCCCGGTAGGGGTAGAGGATGTTGTTGGCGGGGTTGCGGTTCATGTGCAGGGCCTCGAGCGTGAGCCGGGCCTGGCGGGAACGGCGGATGTACGCGTTGAGGCCGCCGCCGTACTCCTGGCCGGTGCCGAAGGGGCCGGTCACCACGCTGGAGCGGGCGTAGACCTCGTAGGTCCGCGGCACGAAGCACCAGGAGAGATAGGCCATGCCCCCCTGATCGAACAGGCTCGTGCGGTCGAAGGGGCCGGTGCCCTTGAAGCTGTCGAGCAACCGGAAGTAGTACTCGAAGTTGACCGCCCAGCCCTGGTACTTGAGCCCCGCGTCCACGGTGGCGAGGTTGTAGAGAAAGCTGTCGACGCGGCTCCCGGGGCCCAGCACGCCGGGGGTCGCCAGTGGGGTGCCGTCGGAGAGCCGCACGATGGTGTTTTCCGGATTCAGGTCGGGAATGATCCGGGAGTAGGTCGGCGCGTAGACGCCGCTGGTGCCGAGGCGGATCGCCGGCTCCTCGTGGTGTTCCATGTCGCCCATGCCGATCCCGAACGGGGCCCAGGGTTCCCACCAGGTGTTGCCGGCGCAGGCCATCGACGTGCCGCGGCGGAGCACGCCAGCCGTGCCGCCGTCGATCGCGTTCCAGATGCCCGCCTGGTAGTGCACGGTGTTCTCGGCGACCGCGCCGGTCGCCAGCACGCCCGGACTGAAGCCGGGCCGGAAGAAGGTGTTGGCCATGCTGCGATCCACGCCGATCGTCCAGGGGGAAGCGTCGTTCCATTCCCGGCTGCCGGGCACCGGAGTCACGCCCGCGCCGATCGTGGCTGCATCGCTGAACTTCCAGCCGGCGATCCCGATCGGCACGATGCCGAACGTGGAACCGAGATCGGAGGTGCCGAACAGGGCGAAGTTGTAAATCAGCCGTTCGTCCACGATGTGGCCGGCGAAGTTGATCAGGTAGCGGTTGAGGTTGAAGGTGTTGATGTTGTTGACCGGCCGCACCTGTCCCACGGCGTTGGTCCACTGCGTGG
>JBJTPO010000126.1:0-1863 GCA_046075145.1 Planctomycetota bacterium | reverse complement strand
GGACACTCGCGGCAGGCACCATTTTTTAGACGCCGCGGCGGTCGCCCCAGCTGTCGACGTGGACGCGGGGGCTGTAACGGTAGCCGTGCTTCAGACACAGCGGCACCAGCCACTGGGCACGGTCGCGCAACTGTTCCGGGGCGCGGCCTTCCGGCATCAGCAACACGTTCGCCGGCGGGGCGGCGAGCGCCGCGACCAACTCGTTAATTTCGTCGAGGTCGGAGGGCGCGGCGACGACGAACTTCAACTGATAGGGGTATTCCATCAGCCGGCGGAGCGTTTCCAGGTTCAGCCGCGTCCGCTCGTGCACCGGGGCCCACTTCGGATCGAGCGGCGTCGAGTTGGCCAGCTTCGGCGAGATGCTCATCAGATCACAGGCCACCGGAGCGAACACCGTACCCGCTGTCTCCACCGTGATGTGCAGTCCGGCGGCGCGAAACGCCTCCGTCAGGGCCACCGCTTCCGGCGCGATGAGCGGTTCCCCGCCCGTGAGCACGACGTGGCGCGCGGGGTGGGAAAGAACCTCCGCCAGGATGCTCTCCGGCGACCGCTGGGCGCCTTCGGGGTTCCAGGATGTATAGGGCGTATCGCACCAGGAACAACGCAGGTTGCAGCCGGAGGTTCGGACAAACACCGACGGCACACCGACGAGCGTGCCCTCGCCCTGCACCGAGTAAAAGATTTCGGCGATCTTCACAGTCCGTACCGGGCGAGCAGAGGGTCGGCGACACCGGCCTCGGCAAAGCCCTTCGCGCGCAGCAGGCAGGAGTCGCACGCGCCACAGGGGCGGCCGCCGGGGGCCGGGTCGTAGCAGGAGTGGGTCAACGAATAATCGACGCCGCAATCGAGGCCGAGCCGGATGATGCCGGCCTTCGACAGATCGATCAGCGGCGTGTGAATCTTCCAGCGTGTGGTCCCTTCGACGCCCGTCTTCGTCGCCAGGTTCGCCATCGACTCAAAGGCATGGATGAACTCGGGGCGGCAGTCCGGGTAGCCGGAGTAGTCGACGGCGTTGACGCCGAGAAAGATATCGGACGCGCCAAGCACCTCGGCCCAGGCCATGGCGAACGACAGGAAGATCGTATTGCGGGCCGGGACGTAGGTGATGGGAATACCAGCGTCGATCTCGTCGACGGACTTGTGCTTGGGGACGTCGATGCCGGCGGTGAGGGCGGAGCCGCCGAACATGCGGAGGTCGATGTGGGCGACGCGGTGGTCGACGGCGCCGAGGGAGGCGGCGACACGGGCGGCGGCCTCGACTTCGCAGATGTGGCGCTGGCCGTAATCGAAGCTGAGGGCGTAGCTTTCGAAGCCGTCGCGGCGGGCGACGCCGAGGCAGGTGGCGGAGTCGAGTCCACCGGAGAGGAGGCAGACGGCTTTAGGCATGTTCGTCGATCCGGCGGGCCAGGAAGTAGCCGATGGCGGGGAAGGCGGAGATGAAGGCCATGGCGGCGCCGAGGCCGACGTGGTCGGCGGCCCAGCCGACCATCGGAATAAAGACCAGCCCGGCCGAGCCCCAGGCGAAGCCCATCATGAGCGCCGAAACCGTGCCGGCCTGCGAGGGGACGAGTTGCTGGCCCATGACGAGGTTGACGGGGATGGTGAACAGGAGCATGAGGCCGGCGAGTGCCAGCGAGGCGAGCGCCCACCAGCCGCCGGTGACGAAGAAGAGGCCGAGGA
This sequence comes from Planctomycetota bacterium, assembly GCA_046075145.1. Taxonomy (GTDB): domain Bacteria; phylum Planctomycetota; class Planctomycetia; order Pirellulales; family UBA1268; genus QWPN01. The sequence continues at coordinate 183 of JBJTPO010000126.1, read as the reverse complement.
ACGGCAGGCAGCCGGCCATGGAGATGAGGATGACGCGCTTGCCGCCGAAACGGTCGGCCAGGTTGCCGCCGACGAAGCCGCCGAGGCCGCCGAAGGCGAGATAGAGGGTCAGGCCGAGGGCCGCTTCCTGGACGGAGAAGCCGCGTTCGCGGTTGAGGTAGAGCGGCAGGAACTGGGCGAAGA
>JBJTPO010000125.1:0-4891 GCA_046075145.1 Planctomycetota bacterium | reverse complement strand
CACCGACCCGGAGGTGCTCCGCCTCATGAAGAAGCCCTCGGCCGACGACTACGTGGAGTTCGACAAGGAGTTCCAGGCCGCCAGCCGCAGGGTGGGCAAGAAGCAGTACACCGTGCCCTACTTCATCGCCAGCCACCCCGGCAGCGGCGTGGAGGAGATGATCGAACTGGCGGTGTTCCTCAAGCAGAACAGCTACAAGCCCGACCAGGTGCAGGACTTCATTCCCAGCCCCTTCGACATCGCGGCCTGCATGTATCACACGGGCCTCGATCCGATGACGAAGGAGCCCGTCAAGGTGACCAAGGGGCTCAAGGATCGGCGGATGCAGCGAGCGCTGCTCCAGTTCTTCAAGCCGGAGAACTGGTTCGAGGTCAGACGAGCGCTCCTGGAGGCGGGCCGTCAGGACCTGATCGGCAGTGGCTGCGACTGCCTGATTCCCGAGCGGCCACCGAAGGAGGCGCTCGACCGCCGCCGCCGGGAGGCCACGCAGGCCTTCACCGAGGAGACCAGCGGCGACCACATCCGCGGGGGCGACCACATCCGCGGGGGCGACCAGGCCCCTGTCGGCCGCACCGGCAACCCGCGGGGTAAGCAGGCCCGACCGCGGAAGAGCGTCGGCTACCGTCCCAAGCGCAGCGGTGACTGAGCTATTTTTACGCCCGGCGGGCTTCGCGGCACTCCGGCCTTCGGCCGCTGCCGCCGGCAGCACTTGTTGAACGGCAGCAATGCCATCCCTGGCCATTGCTGCCTTGCCGGGCCTCCGCCCGGCGGCCGCACCTCCGGGCGGCCGTGTTCGTGCGCGTTGTGGCGCGCGGCTTTCGCTCAGACGAATCGGGAGTCGACTTCTGACTGCTGATAGGGGACAGTCCCCTACGGGGACCGTCCCCTTCGACCGTTGGACTGCGAGAGGTTGCCGGTTCCCCGGAGCCGGCGTTGCTGGCAAGCGCAGGCAGGATGCCGAAAGCGCAGCCCGCATCGAGCGAACGGAGTGCAGGCGGGCACCGATCCGCCGTAGGCGGATTGGTCGCGTAGGGAGCGTCCGGGCGACGGGGACCGGCGACCCCGAGCCCGTGTGACCCACGACGCTGCCAGCGTCCGGCGAGATGGCATCGGCGACCCCGGGCCGGGGTCACATGATCCAGGGCCACATCGTGCCGGGATCCTCGCTGCCGATCGTGAGGCGGCCGAGTTCTTCGTAGGAGCCACCGAACTGATGCACGGCGATCTCCATCGTCGACACGGTGTAAAGCCGGTCGCCGATCCGCAGGCTGCGGAGCACCGGGCTGTCGTGCCGCACGTCGATGACATGGGTGAAACCGGTGTCGCGGTCGACCGAGAAGAGCTTGATCGTGTAGGTGGTCTCTGGCTGGGGGAAGCTGACGGGAGAGCCCACGCTGAACTCCGGTTCGTCCCCCGCGTCGGCGCCGCTCTCGACCGGCTCGTCGGTATCCTCGACGGGAAGATCGCTCCACACCACCGGCTCGTGACTCCAGGTCGTCTCCGTCACCGGCACCGCCACGAGCCCGTGGGTCGCGAACCAGGAGAAGGCGTGGTGATCCCAGGCGGCTTCCGAGAAGGCCCAGCCGTCCGGATCGCCCAGCATGACGGCATCCACCTCGGCCGGCCGGGCGGGATCGGAGACGTCGAACAGCGAGAGCTTGCCGGTGTTCCAGGTGTCGCCCTGACCGATCCCGAACAGGCGTCCCGCTTCCATCGGATGGAGGTACGAGGAGAAGCCAGGAATCCTCAGCTCGCCGGTGATCCGGGGGTTTCGCGGATCGGCCAGATCGATCACGAACAGCGGATCCACCTGCTCGAAGGTGACCACGAAGGCTTGGTCGTCGATGAACCGGACCGCCTTGAGATCCTCTCCGGAGGCGATGCCCGTGACGCTGCCGAGCGTGACGAAGTCGCGGCCCTGGCGTTCCAAGACATGGACTGCGGAGCTGGCCGTTCGCGGCCACCATCCGGTCTGGGTGGCGATCCGGAACGTGCCGTCGGCGGCTTCGTCCATGGCGAACTGGTCCGGCACGAAGCCTGGCACGCTGCCCGAGGCGAGATGCTCGATCCGGTCGCCGAGCGAGAAGGCCGTCAGGCTCGTGGTCGGTCCCGCCCCGCCGCCCCACGACGTCCCGGCGACGTAGACCGCGTCGCCCGACGCGTAGATGGTGCTGCCCATGCCGACCATCACGGCGGCGGCATCGACGCCGGGCCGGCCGTCGGTCGTGGACAGTCTGGCGACCGTCACGAGACCGCCCCCCGTGTCGCCAGCCGAGAGATACACGGCCGCGTTCACGAGAAAGTCGGGGAGCGGCCCGCCGGCCACGGCCGCCTGCAGGGCATCGCCGTTTTCGACGACGAGATACACGCTCTCGCCGATCGCCCGGGCGGCCAGGAGCGAGCCTTCGAGCGCCGTCCGCTCGACGAGCACCGGCGCGGCGGGATCAGCGAGTTCGAACACGTGGACCACGACCCGGCCTGCCGGCATCGGGAAGCATGCGATCGACGTGCTCGCCTCGACCGCCGGCTCGATGAGCCTGGCGGTCGTCGGCTCGCCCACGATCGGGGCGGCGACCGACAGCTCGCCCATGAACGGGTCAGCAACGAGCGGGTTGCCAACGTCGGGCCAGTCCCACTCACAGCAGACGACCGTCACCCTGCCGTCGCCCAGGAACAGGCCCTCGGCCCGGCCGGCCACCGGGGTACGGGAGACCACGCGGAGGCTCGCCGGGTCGGGATCGATCACCACCAGGTCCCCGCCGATCACCGCATAGACGAAGCGGCCGTCCGTCTTGACGATGTCGGCCTCCTCGACACCGGCGACCTGGTTGTTGGTGCCGGAATGATCCGCCGCGGCGGTACCCGGGACGGCCACGGAAGCCACCAGCGCATCGCCCTGGTCGCGCCCTCCCGCCTGGGGAACGCTCAAACCACTCCCGACCGATCCGCGCACGGCCCGGAGCATCCGCCGCAGCTCGGCCTCGTCCCGCAACTGCACGACGGGGTTGTCCTGCTTGCTCACCTCGAACGAATCGGCCGCGTCGCGGTGCAGTCGGTCGCCAGTCGTGGCGGCGAACAACCGGTCCCGGCCCGCGCCGCCGATCAACTCGTCGCGGCCCGATCCCGCCGCGAGCACGTCGGCACCCCGGTCACCCCCGAGGAAGTCGTTGCCGACGCCACCGAGCAGCACGTCGTGCCCGGCGCCGCCGCGAAGCCGGTCGTTCCCACCGCCACCGTCGAGCCTGTCGTCGCCGCTGCCGCCATCGAGCCGGTCGGGGCCGGCGCCGCCGACGAGCACGTCGTTGCCCGGCCCCCCGTAGAACACGAATCCCCGATTCAGGCCGGGGGCCTCGACACGAATCACGTCGTCACCCCGCCCACCGTGGATCTGGATCTCACCACGCCAGGAGAGCGGTCGCGTGCCCACGATCGATCCGTTCACCGTCACCTGCAGCAGGCTCGTGTTCGCGGGGTCGACCCCGACGACGATCAGGTCGTCGGGCGCGAGCGGATCCGAGTCGCCCGCGATGATCCAGGGCGCGGCCGTCAGCAGCCGGCGGGGCTCGAGTTGCTCGGCTCCTGCAGGCCGGCGGGCACGGCGGCGGGCTGCGTTTTGCTTGGGCATGGGCGACTCCGGGATGGGGCAGAGGCGACTGTCTTCGGTGCGCTGGTTCTTGTGGCGCGGGTGTGCAACGTGGATCCCCCAGCCGAAAGGCCGCAGGCGTCGCTGCGCCGGGACGGTAGGGCGAGGCCACATCCCCCGCAAGGGCTGCCAGCCATGTCGCTCGGGCCGGCTGGCGAACCTCGGCAAGCCGGGCCGCGTAGGAACGCCGTTGCGCGGGCGACGCCGGTTCGCGGGCCTGCCCAACCTGCGCCCGAGGTCATCATGCATCTTCGCTCCATGCCGCTGCTCGCGCTCACCTGCGGCGTCGCCCTCGCCTGCGCCACCGACGCCCGGGCCGTGAGCCCGCGAAACCCCTACCGCTCCTTCAATCTCTCGGGCCTCAACTACGGCTCGATGCAGTGGGAGAAGGCCCAGCGGCAGGGCCAGCCGGTCTGGCGCTCCTCCAACACGCCCGCGCCGAGGGATCAGCGCGGCGGCACCTTCGCCGGTGGGGCGGTCACCCAGGGGAGCGGATCCTCCCGCCGCAGCCTGTTTCGCCGGCGGTGACCCGCAGCCAGCCCCGCCGCTATCGCGGCGGGTCGCTTTGATAGATCCGATACTTCTTCGTCACCAGCGCCCCGCCCCGCTCGAGCGTCCGCTTCGAGAGGTGGTTGCTCTCGAGCACCCAGGAAAACTCCGCCTCCTCCATGCCCCAGTCGAGCACCGGCTGGACGAGGGCCGCCGTGAGCACGAGCCCCACGCCCCAGGCCTGGTATTCGGGCACCACGTTCGTGCTGATGGCCCGCATCCGCTTGATGCCCCGCTTGTTCCAGAGCAGCTTCAGGAAGCCGAACGGGAACAGCCGGCCGTTGATCGCCTTGATCCGCGGGTTGTAGTCGAGCAGGCAGAACACCGTGCCCACCGGCCGACCCTCCACCTCGGCCACGAGCGCCAGTTCCGGCACGATCAGAAACTTCAGGCTTTCGGCCATATGCCGCACTTCGGCATCCGAGAGCGGCACGAAGCCCCACGTTCCCCCGAGGCTCGAATTGTAGATCTCGAGGAACATCCGCACTTCCTCGTCGAACCGGGTGCGATCGAGCGGACGAACCTTCACGCCGAACCGCTCCTTCACCCCCTCGACCATGGTGGCCAGCTTGGAATCGAGCGTCGACAGCATCGACAGCTCGCCCCAGAACGCGTAGAGATCTTCGATCTTCACGAAGCCGTTGGCCTCGACCAGCCGCGCATACCACGGCGGATTGTGCGTCATCATGAAGAACGGCG
>JBJTPO010000124.1:0-4406 GCA_046075145.1 Planctomycetota bacterium | reverse complement strand
AGGCGACTCTCCACTCGGCCTCAATGGACTGCGAGGGGTAGCCCATGCCAATCGAGCGGCGTAGGAAACCGAGCGCAGCAAGGATTGCGAAGCGAGGTTTCCTCCGAGCAAGCGACGGCCAGGATGGACGGAGTGAGCGTCCGGCGAGATGGCAGGGGCGAGCCTGAGCCTGCGCGCGAGGCCGCGTCCGCCCGGCGGCTCGCGGAAAGACGGCGGCCCCATGGAAACGGTTGATCGTTCCGGGACTTCGTGTCACTCCACCCGAGCGACGTGCCTAAGATCCGCGAGCCCACCGGGCCTGCCCGCGGGGTCCACCTCCCGCGGCATACGGTCTCTACGCAGGTCGCGTGCCAAACTCCCGCTGCGGACTCAGGCGGACGGCGCGTGCCCTTCATCCGGCATGCACTGCCCCGCCGCTGCTCCAGACTCCCCAAACCCTCAAGCTGCTTCCGAGGCGACCAGCATCACCGGCTGGCAACGTTTGCAAAAGTTACCCGCGGCTTCCGGTCGCAGCCTGCCTGCGACCGATCACCTCCGCGTAGACGGCTTCGTGGCCAGCGGCCATCGCGGCAGCCGAATGCCGCGATCGCGCCAGGGCATGGCCGTGGCGACCGCAGGCTCGGCCGCGGTCGGGATCGTCGGCGAGCGTCGCAATCGCGCGGGCGAGGTCGGCCGGATCCCGCGGCGCATGCAGCAGGCCCGCACGCTCACTGTCGAGCAGCTCGGGAAACGTGCCATGATCGGCTGCCACCACCGGCACGCCCGCCGCCAGCGCCTCGATCACTGAAAGCCCCTTGGCCTCGGGATGTGTCGTGGGCAAGGTGAACAGGTCGCTCTCGGCCAGGAGCGCGAGCTTCCCGGACCGATCCACCTGCCCGCGCCACTCGAAGCGGTCGCCCACGCCGAGATCCTCCGCCAGCGCCAGGCAGCCGGCGAGATAGACCCGTTCGGCCTCGACCGTAGCGCCGGCGGCGACGAGCTCGATGTCCCGGTCGCGGCCCAGGATCGCCAGGGCCTTGACCGCCTGATCGAGCCCCTTCTCCGGGCAGGCGCGGGCGAGGAAGCCGACGCGGAGCCGGCCGCCACGGGCCTGCCGCCGCGCCGCCAGATCCGGTGGCGCGGCCGGGAAAGCCGTGAGGTCCACGCCATGCGGCACGACCGTGACTCGCTCGGCCGGCAGTCCAAGGCGGCCCCCCATGAAGCCGGCGAAGAACGCGTTCAGGGCCACGAATTGATCGACGTCCGCCGCCCGCTCGCGGAGCAGCGTCCAGGTCTCCTCGCGATAGGGATCGGGGAGCTGGTCGATGAACACGTCCTCGCCCGAGAGACTGGCCACGATGCCCGCCCCGGTCGCCTCCCGGATCGAGCGGGCGAGGCCGAACAGCAGCGCGTTGGAGAGGTGAACGATGTCGGGACGGATCTCGGCGGCCAACCACCGCGCGAGCTTCGCGACTTCCTTCCGCTGCCGCCCGGCCTCTCCCTGGAGCGTCGAAACGGTGAGCGGCCCGAGGTCGGCGGCCCGTGCGGCGCCCGTGCGGCTCGAGAGCCAATTCAGGAGCCGCTGCGAGTCGAGCGGCCGGTCGAGGAAGCCGGGCGTGTAGCGCAACAGGGGCACGTGCTCCTGCAGCCAGACGTTGACTCCGCCCATCACGACCCGGTCGATCGCCACGTTTTCCTCATCGGTCGTGGTCGGCACGAAGGCGGGCACGAGGAGCGCATCGCGGCCGCGGTCGCGGAGCGCCCGCACCAGCGCGTTGTCGTGCAGGCACGAGCCGCAGATCCGGCCCCCGGCCCCGGCGGTGATGTGGACGATCCTCATGAGCCGAGCCCGTGCGGTCTTAGGAATCCGCAGCCGAATCTCCCTGGCCATCGAGGCCTTTCACAAAGGTCGTCGTGATCGCGGCGAAGACCGGGGCCAGATCGTTCCAGTCACGGTCCTCCGCCTGGCAGAGGAGCAGATAGATCGCTGCCGGTGTGGCCAACGTCCTGACCTGAGCCGTGTTGGTGAGATCGAGGCAGTAGAAGTTGAGGTCGAAGCCGGTGAGGCTGCGGCCGCCGATCGTCTCCGCGGCCGGTTCGGCGTCGAGGTCTCGATACTCCTCCCGCATCTCCGCCACGACCGCGGCGGCCAGTTGGGCGGGGTCGCCGCCGGGGGCGTGGCCGCTCACCGACCAGAAGCCGCCGCCGGGGGCGTAGACCGTCACGGTCGCGAACCGATCCTCGGCATCCTCGGTGTCGACCTGCCAGTTGTCGGGATGGTCGAAGGCGAGCCCGAATCGCTGGAATCGCATGGGAATGGAGGAGGGCAGGGGAGCAGAAGCTGAGCACGGACCGGCGGATTCTACAGGTTTCGGCCCCGTGAGCGGTCTAGACCGCCGCCAGCCCCACCGCTACTGTCCCGCCCTCGCGCCGGGCTCGGGCCGGCGTGGCCAGACCAGTCGCCCCACGACCCGTCCGCCTGGGACGGGATGCCCGCATGCCTCAGTCGCTCGGATCGGCCGCCGCCCTCCGTCGGCCGCTCTCCGCCCACGTCGCCGACTACTGCATCCCCACGGTCATCCTCCTGGCCGTGCTGGTGGTGCTCGCGCCGGTGCCGGCGGGGATCGTCGATCTGCTGCTGGCGGCCAACCTGACCATCTCCGTGCTCGCATTGCTCGGAGCCCTGGCGGCCCGCACGCCCCTGGAGATGAGCGTGTTCCCCACGTTCCTGCTCGGGGCGACGCTCGTCCGCTTGGTGCTCAACATCTCGACCACCCGACTGATCCTCTCGCGGGCCGCCCTCGACGGCCCCGCCGCCGCCGGCGAGGTGGTGGAGGCCTTCGCCTCGTTCGTGGCGGCCAACAACCTCGTGGTCGGCGGCGTGGTGTTCGCGATCATCGCGGTCGTGCAGTTCGTGGTGATCACCGCCGGGGCCACGCGGACGAGTGAGGTCGCCGCCCGGTTCGCGCTTGACGGTCTGCCGGGGCGGCAGATGGCGATCGACACGGAAGTTCAGGCCGGCACGCTCACCCGCGAGCAGGCTCGCCAGGCCCGCCACGACCTGCAGCGGCAGGCCGACTTCTTCGCCTCCATGGACGGGGCCAGCCGCTTCATCCGCGGCGAGGCGGTGGCCAGCGTGATCATCACCCTCGTGAACCTCGTGGGGGGGCTGGCAATCGGCGTCGCTGAGCATGGCATGCCGGCCGACCGGGCGCTCGGCCTCTATTCCCTGCTCACGATCGGCGACGGCCTGGCCAGCGCCGTGCCGAGCCTGTTCGTGTCGGTCGCCACCGGCCTGCTCGTGTCCCGGTCGAGCCAGTCGGTCGATCTCTCGAGCGAACTTGGCCGCCAGTTCGGCTCGCGGCCCCATGTGCTCGCCGTCACGGCCGTGTTCCTGGGGCTGCTCTCGCTCTCCGGGTTGCCGTTTGTGCCGCTGGCGGCCATGGCCTTGGCCGTCGCCATTGCGGCGGTCGTGGCGGTCCGCGGCGGAACCCGCGATGACGACCTGGCGCCCGCCACGGCCGAACGGTCTCGATCGCCCGCCCGCGTCTTGACCACCGGGAAAGGCGCCAAGCCCGCGACCGCCGACATCGCCGCCGACGTGCTGGCCGACGAACGAATCACGGTCGAACTCGGCCGCGGCCTGGTCGGCCTGGTCGCAGGCGAGACGGCGCCGTTGGCGGCGGCCGTGGAGGCTTTACGGTCGACGCTCGCGAGCGATCTGGGGCTCGTGCTGCCCGCCGTCTCGCTGCGGGACGACCTCGATCTTCCGCCGCGCGGCTACCGGATCACGGTCGCCGGCGACGCGGCCGTGGAAGGTGAGATTCCGGCGGGCCGCCGGCTGGTGATTCCCCCGGCTGGCCAGCGGCCGGCAGATGGCGATGCGGCCACCGACCCACTCACCGGCCGGGCCGCCACCTGGCTGGGCGAGGCCCGGGCCGAGGCGGCCCGCGACAAGGGCGGGATCGTGCTCGATCCCGCGGGCGTGGTCGCCCGGGGGTTGGAAGCCGCCGTGCGCCGCCAGGCCGATCGCTTGCTCTCCCGCGATGCCGTAAGCCGGCTGGTCGAGTCGCTGCGGGCGAGCCAGCCCGCCGTGATCGAGCAGATCGTGCCTGGCGTCTTGTCGATCGCCCGGATCCAGCGGGCGCTGCAGTGCCTGTTGCGCGAGGGCGTGCCGATCCGGCCATTGGCCGAACTGCTCGAGATCATGTCGGACCATGCCGCCGAAGCGGCCGAACCGTGGCAGCTCGCCGAGATCGTGCGACGCCGGCTGGCAGGCACGATCTGCTCGACCACCGCCGGCTGCGCCGTCCGCAGCGACTCCACGAGCCGATTGGCGGCATCACGAGTCAGTAGTCGGTCGGCCCGACGGCGCACGGCAGACTCGAGTGCCCGCGCCACGATGGCCGCGTCGTCGAACACGTTCG
>JBJTPO010000123.1:0-1533 GCA_046075145.1 Planctomycetota bacterium | reverse complement strand
CTGGGGAGGGCGATCATCATGGTCGAGACCATGAAGGTGATGCCCAGGGCCGGGTTCATGCCCGACATGAACATGTGGTGACCCCAGACGATGAAGCCAAGACCGGCGATGCCGGCGATCGAGTAGACCATCGGTCGATAGCCAAACAGGGGCTTGCGGGCGAAGCAGGTGAGGATGTCGCTCACCATGCCCATCGCCGGCAAGATCATGATGTAGACGGCGGGGTGGCTGTAGAACCAAAAGAGGTGCTGCCAGAGCAGCGGTTGCCCACCGCCCGGACCGGCCACCGCGTTGTTGACGATGTTGCCCTCGGGGGAGAAGAAGCCGGTGGCGAACATCCGGTCGGCCAACTGCATGAAGCCGGCCGCGGTGAGCACGGGAAGGGCGAAGGCCTGGAGCACGGCGGTGATGAACATCGCCCAGATCGTCATCGGCAGCCGGAACATCGTCATGCCCGGCGCCCGCATCAGGATGATCGTGGTCATGTAGTTGACGCTGCCGAGCATCGACGAGACGCCCACGAAGGTCAGGCCGATGAGCCAGAGCGTCTGGCCCCAGCCGCTGCCCGGCGAGGAGGCCACGTTGGTGGAGAGCGGCGGATAACTCGTCCAGCCACCCGAGGCCGCGCCCCCCTCCACGAAGAAACTCGCCCCGAAGGCGATGAAGGCGGGCCACATGAACCAGTACGACAGCATATTGAGCGTCGGGAAGGCCATGTCGTCGGCCCCGATCATCAGCGGAATCAGGAAGTTGCCGAAGGCGCCGGCCAGGATCGGGATGATTACCAGGAAGATCATCACGGTGGCGTGCATGGTGAAGAGCATGGTGTAGAACTCCGGGCTCATCTGCCCGCCCTCCTGGGCGAACAACTTGCCCACCACCGGCACGTCCGACCACGGCCAGGCCACCTGCCAACGGACGGCCAGCGCGAGGAGCCCGCCGATCAGGAACCAAAGGAGCGTCGAGAACAGGAACTGCAGCCCGATGACCTTGTGGTCCTTGGAGAACACATAGGTCGAAAGGAAGGTCGAGAGCGACCCGGACGGCTTCGCTGGAGCGTGGCCGTGGTCGGTCTTCGCGGGAACGGTGACGGTGCTCATGGCAGGTCTCCGGATGGCGGGCTGGAAGGTGCTGGGGGTGGATTTCGGGTGAGCGGGACGGCCCTGTTCAGTTGGCGACGATCTCGCCGGTGGCTTCGGCGGCGGGCTGCGTGGCGTCCTGCTCGGCGGTCTTCCGCGCGAGCCAGGCCTCGAACTCCGGCCGGGTCACGAACGTGATCCGCCCCTTCATCTTGTAGTGCCCCCAGCCGCAGAGTTCGGCACAGACGATGTCCCAGCTGCCGGTCTCGGTGCCCTTGAACCAGACCGGGATCTTCATGCCGGGGACGGCGTCCTGCTTGATACGGAGGTTCGGCAGGAAGAAGCTGTGGAGAACGTCCATGCTCTTGAGCTGAATGAGCACGTCCTCGTCGATCGGCAGATGGAGATCGTTGACGATGTGCAGATCGTCCGGCGTGCCGAGCTCGCCGTCGCG
>JBJTPO010000122.1:0-7811 GCA_046075145.1 Planctomycetota bacterium | reverse complement strand
GGCGATCGGGGTGGCGGTGGCCGCGGTGTGCCTGGGTGGCTCCCGGCCTGTCGCTGCCGGCGAGTAATGACGGCGTGGTGGTCGCCCAGCGGCCCGCGTGCTAGGCTCGGGTGTCGGTAGTTTCTGACTGCTGCTCGTTTTTCGCGTTCCTGAGACCTGAAAGAAATGCCTGCCGCCAAGAAGCCACGCAAGCCCGCCAAGGCGGAGTCGGCCGAACCGGAGACGCGTTCGGCCGCGGCCCCGAGCCCCCGCGGCTCGAGTAAACGAATCCTGCTCGTCGACGACGATCAGGAAATCGTGGAGTCGATGCGAACGGTGCTCGAGACCCGTGGTTACCAGATCCTCGTCGCCCGCGACGGCAACCAGGGCCTCGTGATGGCGGAGAGCGAGGAGCCCGATCTGGTGGTCCTCGACATGATGATGCCCAAGCGGAGCGGTTTCCTAGTGCTCGAGAAACTGCGTCGCAGCCGCCCCGATCCGATGCGGGTGATCATGATCACGGCCAACGAGGGCAGCCGACACAAGGCCTACGCGGAGATGCTGGGAGTGGACGACTACATCCGCAAGCCGTTCGCGATGGACCGGCTGCTCGAGAGCGTGGACAGGCTTCTCTCCTGACGGCTTCCTCCGGATGGCGGGAGCGGGAAGCGGTCTGATTCCCTCCCCGCCTGACGCCCGGCGCGATCGCTGATCAGGCAATTAGGCGGCGATGAGTTCCGTGACAGCACCCTGACGGAGGTCCATGATGTCGTCGAGTAACCTGTCGGCGTGTGTGGCGGTTACGGCCGCGAGGTGGCGCACGCTCATGCTGGCCGGCCTGGCCCTGGTCGCGGCCGGTGGCGTCGGACGGGCGGCAGCCCCCGACCGCTGGTCGCAGCCGCCGGAGCAGATGCCCTTGGCGGGCGCTGCTGCGGAGGCGGCACCGACCGCGATCCAGCCGGCCCCGTGGATTTGGGGCGCCGATGACAATCTGGCCTACCGTCTCAGGAAGACGTTTGCCGGTGGCTGCCGGCGGGCCACGCTGGTGGCCACAGGTGACAATCGGATGACACTCCTGCTCAACGGCAAGGCCGTGGCCACGAGCGACGCCTGGGAGCGGCCCGTGCGGGTCGATGTCACGAAGTTGCTGCGGGCAGGCGAGAATGAACTCGTCGCCGAGGTCAAAAATGATGGCGGAATCGCAGGATTTTCCTGCCGCCTGGTGCTCGAGGGTGAGGCTGGGCCACCACGGGAGGTGACCAGCGACGGTACCTGGACGGCTGCTGAAGCCGGGGGCGGGGAATCCGCTCCGGTCGCGGTGCGGGTGGTCGCAGCGGCGGGCGCCGGTCCCTGGGGCAACGTCCTGGCGGGCGGGGACGCTGGTGCCGATCAGCCGTTCGCGTTGCCGGCGGGCTTCGCGGTCGAGCTGCTGTTCGTGGTGCCCCGCGACCAACTCGGCTCATGGGTGTCGCTGGCGGTGGACCCGGAGGGCCGGCTGATCGCGAGCGACCAGGGCGACAAAGGGCTCGTGCGGATCAGCCCCGCGCCGCTCGACGGCTCCGGGGAGACGATCGTCGAGAAGCTGCCTGCGGCGATTACCGGGGCCCAGGGGCTGCTCTGGGCCTTCGACGCGCTGTATGTCGTCTGTAACGAGGGCACCGGCAGCGGCCTCTATCGCGTGACCGACTCCGACGGGGACGACATGCCCGACAAGGTCGAAAAGCTGCGGGAGTTCCAGGGGGGCGGCGAGCACGGTCCGCACAACGTCCTGCTCTCGCCCGACGGCCAGCGGCTGTTCGTGATCATGGGAAACCACACGAAGATTCCCTTCGAGGTCAGGAACGTCACCGAGCCGCAGACAATGGGCGGCTTGCGAACCACGCAGCGGCGGGTGGAGCTCGCCGCCGACGGCAGCAGCCGGCTGCCGGCCAACTGGGATGAGGACGTGATCATTCCACGGATGTGGGACGGCAACGGCCATGCCGTCGGCATCCTCGCCCCGGGCGGCTCCATCGTGAGCACCGATCCGGCCGGCAAGACCTGGGAGGTGTGGAGCGCCGGCTACCGCAATCCCTACGACTTCGCCTTCAACGCCGATGGCGAAGTGTTCGCCTATGACGCCGACATGGAATGGGACTACGGCACACCCTGGTATCGCCCCACCCGCGTCAATCACGCGACCAGCGGCAGCGAGCTCGGCTGGCGCAGCGGCACGGCCAAGTGGCCGCCGGCCTACGCCGACAGCCTGCCGGCCCTCGTCGACATCGGCCCCGGCTCGCCGGTGGGCGTCAGCTTCGGTTACGGCGCGCGGTTTCCCGGGAAGTATCAGCGGGCGCTCTACGTCTGCGACTGGACCTTTGGGACGATCTACGCGATCCACCTCGAGCCCTCCGGCTCCACCTACGCGGGCAACAAGGAGGAGTTCGTCTCGCGAACCCCGCTGCCGCTGACGGACGTGGCGATCGGCCGCGACGGGGCAATGTATTTCACCGTCGGAGGCCGCGGCGGCCAGAGTGAACTCTACCGCGTCACCTATCAGGGCTCCGAGCCGACGGCGGCCGTTGACGCCCGCGACCAGCGTGGGGCCGCCGAGCGGGCGATGCGGCGCGAGCTCGAGGCCTTGCACCGCCGAGCCGACGAACCCGCCGCGGCGGTGGCCAAGGCATTGCCGGCCCTCGCGCATCCCGATCGCTTCATCCGCTACGCCGCCCGGGTGGCGCTCGAGCACCAGCCGATCGCGCTCTGGCAGAGCCGGGCGCTCGCCGGCACGCAGCCAGTGGCCGTGATCGAGGGGGCGATCGCCGTGGCGCGGCAGGCGGAGCCCGCCGCCCAGCCGGCGGTGCTGGCCGCGCTCGACTCCGTGAATCCGCGGAAACTCGGGCCGGCCGACCGGCTCGCGTTGGTGCGGGCCTATCAGCTCGCGTTGATCCGGCTCGGGGCCCCGCCCGCGAAGGCGGCCAAGGCGATCGCCGACCGCTTCCTGCCGATGTTCCCCTCGGGCTCCTTCGATCTCGACCGGGAGCTGGCGAGCCTACTGGTGGCCGTTCGGGCGCCGGGCGTCGCGACCAAGCTCACCGCCCTCCTCACGAAGCCTAGCGAGACGGCCGGGGGCACGAACCTCGCTCCCAACGAGGATGACCTCCGGCGGTTGATCGAGCGGAACGCCGGCTACGGCTCGGCGGTGCGGGCCTCGCTCGAGAAGCGGAGCGACCTGCTCCAGATCCACTATGCCTATGTGCTGCGAACGCTCCGCGACCTGCCGGGCTCGCCGATGTGGACGCCCGCCGACCGCAAGGCCTACTACCAGTGGTTCGCCGGCGCGAGCCAGTGGGAGGGCGGCAACAGCTTCCGCAAGTTTCTCGCCAACATCGAGGCGGAGAGCCTGGCATCGATGAGCGAGCATGAGCGGCTCGCGCTGGAGGCGCTCGGGATCCCCAAGCCGTACGTGCCGCCGCCGCTCCCCAAGCCGGTCGGCCCCGGCCGAAAGTGGTCGGTGGCGAACGTGCTCGCCGCCGCCACGAAGGGCATGGGCGAGGGCAGCCGCGACTTCGAGCAGGGCAAGAAGACTTTTGCCGCGGCCCGGTGCATCGTCTGCCACCGCTTCGGCGGCGACGGTGGCGCCACCGGCCCCGACCTGACCCAGGCCGGCGGCCGGTTCCAGCTCAAGGATCTGGTCGAGGCGATCGTGGAGCCCAGCCGCGTCGTGTCCGACCAGTACAAGGCGATCGTGGTGCAGACCGCCGACGGCAAGGTGTTTACGGGCCGGGTCGTCGCCGAGAACGCCGATGCCATGACGATCGTCACCGATCCGGAGGACGCGAGCAAGTTCGTGCAGGTGCGGCGATCGGACATCGAGGAGATCACCCCCTCGGCGGCGTCGCTGATGCCCGCCGGGCTCCTCGATCAGCTCAACGAGCAGGAGGTGCTCGACCTGCTCGCGTACGCCCTGTCGCGCGGCAATCCCGACGATTCCCGGTTCCGGAAGTGAGGCCGGCCGTGTTCAGCCGCCGGTTCGCGGTGCGGCTGATCGGGCAAGGTGGGTGGTTTGCGGGGGCCGTTGCTGGCGTTGACCCGTTTTGGGACCGGTCATAGATTGCGACGGTGTTCATCAGAAACCCTTTTCTGATGCGTCGAGTCTCCGCGGATCTGCCCGTGCCCTCGCAGCCCTCACCGACCGGTCGCGACGACCTCAAGGAGCGGATCCGCGAGGCAATCGACATCGTCGATCTGGTGGGGTCCTACATGGCGCTGCGGCGGGCCGGCAAGGGCTTCGTCGGCCTCTGCCCCTGGCACGACGACTCCCGGCCCAGCCTGCAGGTCAATCCCGAGCGGCAGACCTACCGCTGCTGGGTCTGCGACGTGGGCGGCGACGTGTTCAACTTCGTGATGCGGATGGAGCGGCTCGAGTTTCGCGAGGCGCTCGAGCAACTCGCCGACCGGGCCGGCATCACGCTGCCCCGCGGCAAGGGCGGGCTTCCGGCCGACGACCGGGCCGCCCTCTGGCGGACGCTCGACTGGGCGGCGGCGCGGTTTCGCGACTGCCTGAAAACGGCCCCCGAGGCGGCAGCCGCCCGTGAGTATCTCGTCGGCCGCGGGCTCGAGGTCGCGTCGCTCGAACGGTTCGGCGTGGGCTTCGCCCCCGAGTCGTGGGACTGGCTGCTGCGGCAGGCGGCGACGGCGGGCATGGCCGTGCCGCTGCTCGAGCGAACCGGCCTGGTCGTGAAGCGGGAAGATCGCCCCGGTCACTACGACCGGTTTCGCGGCCGGGTGATGTTCCCGATCCGCGATCCGCTCGGCCGCTGCGTCGCCTTCGGCGGCCGGATCCTGCCGGGCTCCCGGGTCGAGGCGGCGAAGTATGTCAACTCGCCCGAGACGCCACTGTTTTCCAAGAGCTCGATGCTCTACGGCCTCGACACGGCCCGCGAGGCGATGGCCGCGTCGGGCCGCGCGGTGGTGGTCGAGGGCTACACCGACTGCCTGGCCGCCCGGCAGGCCGGCTGTGGCGACGTCGTGGCCGTGCTTGGCACGGCGCTCGGGGAACGCCACGCCAAGCTGCTCCGTCGGTACGCCGACCGCGTGATCCTCGTGCTCGACGGCGACGACGCGGGCCGGCGGCGGGCGAACGAGATCCTCGGGCTCCTGCTCGCCGAACCGATCGACCTGCGGATCGCCCGGCTGCCCGCCGGCGTCGATCCCTGCGACTTCATCACGGCCGAGGGCCGCGACGCATTCGAGGCGGTCCTGGCCGCCGCTGTCGATCCGCTCGACTACCGCATGGACGAGGCGCTTGCCGCCCTGCCCGCCGACGCCGGCGACGACGCGGCGCTCGCGGCGGTCGAGAGCGTGCTCGCGGCGCTCGCTGCCGTGGCCGGGTCGGTCGGCGATCCGTCCGAACTCAGGCTCCGCGAGGATCGGGTGCTCGGCCGCCTCGCACGGCGGTTCGGCCTCTCACGCGAGGTCCTGCAGGCCCGCCTCCAGGAACTGCGAGGCCGGCGGAAGGGTGCGCCGGTGGCGGTGCCGGCCGACCCGCCAGCCGCGATCATGCCGCGGCTGCCCGCCTGGGATCGCGAGGTGCTCGAGGTGCTGGTTGGCGTGCCGGATGGCGCGGGGCTCGTGATCCGCGAGGTGGATCCCGGCGACCTCGACAGCCGCGAGGTGCGGGTGGTGGTGGAGGCGGCCCGGCGGCTCGGCGTCGAGGGCCGGCCCGTGGGCTTGTCGGAGCTGCTGCTCGAGCTGCCCGACCCGGCGCTCCAGAGCCTGCTCGTGGCGGTCGACGAGGCGAATGCCTCCCGCGGCGCGATCCCGCCCGGCGAGCGGATCGGCCACCTCGCCGAAGCCCTTCGCCGCCGCACCGCGACGGCCAACGCCCGGGCCAGCGCCCGCGCGATCAAGACATCCCGGCTCGATTCCCAGTCGGAGGCAGAACTCTTGGAACGGCTCGTCGCCCAGCGGCGGGTCGCCCAGGGCCTGTCCGAACCCAAGGATGGGTGAGGATGCCCACCTCGTCGTTGCAGTCGGTGCGAACGGAAGCGGTTCCGCGGCACCGGGGGGCGGCGCGCGAGTGACGATGGTACGGTGAAGGAGAACCCCAGATGACCAAGTCCCGGATGACGAACCAGCAGATGACCGTTCCCCTCGACCAGCGCCCCGAGCAGGAGCCGGATCAGTCCCCGGCGGCCGTCGAGGGCTCCACGCCCGCGAATCATCCCGCCGGCGGTGACGCCGATCTGGCGCGGCTGATGGCGCTGGGCACGTCGCTCGGCTACCTGACCTTCGACCAGGTCAACGAGTATCTCCCCGACGAGGCGGTGGATCCCGAGAAGATCGACGCGTTGCTGGTCGCGCTCGAGGAAAAGGGGATCGAACTGGTCGATACGCCGCCGGAGCCGGTGGACGCCGAAGCCGCGTCAGGGCAGGCGCCGGCCAAGCCGCGCCGCGACGAGGCGATCACCACGCCCCCGTCAAACGCGGCCAACGACCCAATCCGGATGTACCTGGCCCAGATGGCCGAGATCCCGCTGCTGACCCGGCGCGAGGAGATCTCGCTTGCCAAGCGGATCGAGGTGACCCGGAAGCGGTTCCGGCGGGCCGTGCTCGGCTGTGCCTATTCGCTGCAGGCCACCGTCGACACCCTCCGCAAGGTGCACGAGGGCCACCTCCCCTTCGACCGCACGATCAAGGTGTCGCTGACCGAGCGGCTCACCAAGGAGCAGATCCAGGCGCGGATGCCCCACAACCTGGCCACGCTCGACCGGCTGATGGCCGGCAGCCGGGCCGACTTCCGCCACCTGATCAGCCGGCGCACCACGGCCGACGAGGCCAAGGGGGCGCGGGAGCGGTTTCGCCGCAGCCGGGCCAAGTCGCTGGTTCTGGTCGAGGAGCTCTCGCTGCGGACCCGGCGGGTGCAGCCGCTGGTCAAGATCCTGCGGGGGATGTCGGCCCGGATGGATGTCTTGCAGCGGGAACTGCGGGCCATGAAGGCCGATGACCAGTCGTGCGACGATCAGGCCGACATGCGAAAGGAGCTACGCGACCTGATGCTCACGACGCTCGAGAGCCCCCGGTCGCTACGGACCCGCGTCGGCATGCTCGACAAGCTCCGCGAGGAATACGAGGTGGCCAAGCGGAACCTGTCGGCGGCCAACCTCAGGCTGGTCGTGTCGATCGCCAAGAAGTACCGCAACCGCGGGCTTTCGTTCCTCGACCTGATCCAGGAGGGCAACACCGGGCTGATGCGGGCGGTGGACAAGTACGAGTATCGCCGCGGCTTCAAGTTCTCGACCTACGCCACCTGGTGGATCCGACAGGCGATCACGCGGGCGATCGCCGATCAGGCCCGCACGATCCGGATTCCGGTCCACATGATCGACGTCCTCTCGAAGCTGCGGACGACCGCCAAGAAGCTGCTCCACGAGCTCGGACGCGAGCCCAGCCCGGAGGAGGTGGCCGAGGTCGCCGACGTGCCGGTCGAGGAGGCCCGCCGTGTGATGGAGATGGGCCGCCAGCCGATGAGCCTCGATCGTCCCGTCGGGGAGAGCGAGGACGCGAGCTTCAGCGAGTTCGTCGAGGATGTGGGCGTGATCAGCCCGACGCAGTCCACCACCCACGGGCTGCTGCGGGAACGGATCGACTCGCTTCTCAAGACGCTCACCTATCGCGAGCGGGAGATCATCCGGCTGCGATACGGCCTGACCGACGGCTACACCTACACGCTGGAGGAGGTGGGCCGGATCTTCCGCGTCACCCGCGAGCGGGTGCGTCAGATCGAAGCCAAGGCTGTGAAGAAGCTCCAGCATCCGGTCCGTTCCAAGCAGCTCGAAAACTTCTTGGAG
>JBJTPO010000121.1:0-3134 GCA_046075145.1 Planctomycetota bacterium | reverse complement strand
GATCGGGCTCTCGAGCACCACGATCCGCAGGCCCCACAGCGGGCAGCCCTTGAGCCCCCCCCGCTCGGCGCTCTCGCGGATTGACTGCGTCATCGTGGCCGCGACCACGCCGAGCGGCTCGCTGTCCGGAAACCACCCCTGCTCCACCGTGACCGGCGACTGGGTCTCCGTCGGCTCGGCCCGGAGCGTGACCGTGGCCACGAGCGTCTGGCCGGCCACCTGCCGGTTGGCCTCGCCGCTCGCGGTCACGGCCTTGCCGATGGTCTCCTTGTAGCTCACCCTCGGCTTGTGGACGCGGCACTTGAGCTTGAAATCCCGCTCCAGGCGGTGGCGGATGACCTCCAGGTGGAGCTCCCCCATCCCCGAGATCAGCGTCTGCCCAGTCTCCTCGCTCTCGAGCGCCCGGAAGGTCGGATCCTGCCGGTTCATCATCTCCAGGGCCTCGGAAAGCTTCTTCCGCTCGAGGCTCGTCTCGGGCTCGATCGCCATCGAGATCACCGTCTCGGGAAAGGTGATCGTCTCCAGCACGATCGGCGCGGCCGCGTCGCAGAGCGTGTCGCCGGTCACGCTCGCCCGCGGGCCGATCACCCCCACGATGTCGCCCGCCTTGGCCTCGGGCACCTGCTCGCGCCGGTCGGCCTGCACGTGCCAGAGCTGGGCGATGTTCTCCTTCTTTTGCTGGAGCGGGTTCCAGGCCCGGCTGCCCGCCTTGAGCGTGCCGGAATAGACCCGCAGGAAGGCGAGGTCGCCGTGCTTCTCGGCGAGGATCTTGAACACGAGCCCGCAGAAGGGCGCCTTGGGGTCGGCCGGACGGCTGATCGTGGTCGGGGTCTTCGCGGTCGGATCGAGCCCCTCCACCGGAGGCACATCGGCCGGGCTCGGCAGGTAGGCGGCCACCCCGTCGAGCACCGGCTGCACGCCAATGCAGTCGAGCGCCGAGCCGCCGAACACCGGCACCACGAGCCGGGCGATCGTGGCCTGCCGGATCACCTTCCGCAGAAGGTCTGGCGGCAGCGGCGCCTCGGCCAGGGCCAACTCGGCGACCTCGTCGGAATAGTCGAACAGCGTCGAGACCAGCTGCTCCCGCCACTCCGCAGCGAGGTCGGCCACCTCCGGGGGGATCGGCCCGCGGGTCACCTGCCCCCCCCCGGAGCCGGCGGCCAACGCCTGCTCCTTGGGCGGGAAGATCAGGAGCTCCATCGTCACCAGATCGACCAGCCCGCGAAACGGGTCCTTCACGTGCGGCGGCCCCATGCCCACCGGCACCTGCATCACCAGTGGCTTGGCCCCCAGCCGCTCCTGGATCTGCTTGATGGTGCCGAAGAAGTCGGCCCCCTCGCGGTCCAGTTTGTTCACCAGGGCCAGCCGGGGAACGCCGTATTTGTCGGCCTGCCGCCAGACCGTCTCGCTCTGGGCCTCGACACCCTCGCGGGCGCTGAACACCACCACCGCCCCGTCGAGCACCCGCAGGCTCCGCTCCACCTCGGCCGTGAAGTCGACGTGGCCGGGGGTGTCGATCAGGTTCACCGTCGCGTCGGCCCAGCGGAAGGAGACTGCGGCCGAGTAGATCGTGATCCCCCGCTCCTGCTCCTCGGGGTCGAAATCGGTGACGGTCGTGCCTTGGTCCACCTCGCCGAGCCGGTGGCTGGCCTTGGAATAGAAGAGCATCCGCTCGGTGAGCGTGGTCTTGCCCGCGTCGATGTGGGCGACGATGCCGATGTTGCGAATCGTGTCGAGCGAGCCAGCCATTACATCCGCTCCACGGTGCCGATGCCGAGCAGGCCGAGGCCCTGGCGGAGCACGCGGCCGGTCAAGTCGCAGAGCGCCAGCCGGCTCGCGCAGACGTCCCCCTCGGCCCTGAGGACGGGCAGCGCGTCGTAGAAGGTCGAGTAGCGGCCGGCCAGATCGTAGAGCCAGGCGGTGAGCAGGTTCGGGCGGTTGTCGGCCTCGACGTCTTCGAGCACCTCGGCAAACCGCACGAGCCCCAGGGCCAGGGCCCGCTCCTGCGGGGCCTCGAGGAGCACGGGCCGGGCCGTCCGCAGGGCCGAGCGATCCACGCTCCCCTTCGCGCAGATCCCCTCCACGCGGGCCACCGCATATTGCATGTAGGCGGCGGTGTTGCCCGTGAGCTGGAGCATCTTGTCGAAGCTGAAGACGTAGTCGGTGGTGCGGTTTTGCGACAGGTCGGCGTACTTCACGGCCCCGATGCCGACGGTCTCGGCCACCTTCCGCCGCGTGGTCTCGTCCAGCTCGCCGCGGCCCGCCTCGGCCACCACCTTCGCCGCCCGCTCCACCCCCTCGTCGAGCAGGGCCTCGAGGCCAACGGTGTCGCCCGCCCGCGTCTTGAACGGCCGGCCGTCCTCCCCGAGCACCGTACCGAAGCCCACGTGCACGAGATCAACGCCCTCGATCCCGGAAAGCTCCCACCGGCGGGCCGTCGCGAACACCTGCTCGAAGTGGCCGCTCTGCCGGTGGTCCACCACGTACAGGATGCGATCCGGCCGCCAGTGCTCGAGCCGCCAGCGGATCGTGGCCAGGTCGGTGGTCGCGTAGAGGAAGGCGCCGTCGGCCTTGCGGATCAGGAGCGGCGGGGCCTCGTCGCCGGCGAGAAAGACGCCGATCGCCCCCTGGCTCTCCTTCGCGATCCCCCGGCCCACGAGGTCGTCCACCGTCGCCGTCAGCATCGGCTGGAAGAAACTCTCGCCCAGCCAGTGGTAGAAGGTCACGTGGAGTCGGGCGTAGAGGCGGTCGATCTCCGCCCGGCAGACGGGCATGAACCGCTCCCACAGGGCCCTGTTCTCGGGATCCCCCTCGTTGAGCTTGGCCGTCTCGGCCAGCACCTCGCGGCCGGCGGCGGGGTAGTGCGCGGCCAGGGCCGCGGCCTCGGGATCGGCGGCGAGTTCCTCGGGCTTGGCGTCTGCCACCTTGCGGACGAGCCGGTAGAGCCGGCCGAGTTCGGCCGTGGGGTCGGCGGCGAAGGCCGCGTCTTCGCGGCAGTGCTTCCAGCCCCAGAGGATCATCCCGAACTGCGTGCCCCAGTCGCCGAGGTGGTTGTCGGTGATCACCGTGTGGCCGCGAAACCGGAGGATTCTCGCCAGGGCGTCGCCGATCACGGTCGAGCGGATGTGCCCCAC
>JBJTPO010000120.1:0-3700 GCA_046075145.1 Planctomycetota bacterium | reverse complement strand
CTGATCGTCGGCGCATCGAGCATCTCGATGCTCGTGGGCATGCCGTTTGCCAACGGCCTCCGTGGCCCGACCACCAGTATTCCAGTGCCCAAACCGCAGGTGCGGTTGGTCGAGTCATTCTCCGTTGTGGGCGACACAGTGGTTGCCAGCCCCGTCCGCTTTCCAGCCATCACTTGGACGGAGGGAGCGATCGAAGTCTCCCATCAGGGGGTTGCGATCGCCTCCGCGTACGCCGGCACGACACGCATCGTCGCTATGATGGCCAGCGGGCCGGGAAACAACCCCAACCTGGTGGGCTCGGCCGCTCAGACGGAACTCCGTGACGTCGGCACGCTCCAGGGAAAAACCAGGGCTGAGATTGAAAGCATGCTGCAGCAACGCGGCTACACTGCCGTCGACAACAACGCCAAAAATGGGTGGGTGTGGACCAAGAGTCACCCGGACGGAACTACGTCTGCGGTGCGGATTGACCCAGCCAAGCTTCGCAACCCGCCTCTCGGTTGGGCAGACGAGGTGGCTCATGTCCACAAGGAAATCGTGCCCTCAGCGAAGGTCGTCAATGGGAACTATGAACCGCCGTTCGCAACAACTCTCGATGACTTGGGCAACCTGTCTGTCGTCCGCAGCGCAACCCACATTCCTATTATTTGGTAGGCGAGTCAACAGCGATGCAACATGATCTGGAGAGGGCGCGACTCGTCGCCGCAGAACTGGCTGGCAGTGGTGAGCCGGTCCTCACGAAAGTCATTTTGGAAGCGGGTCTGGCGGAAACGGTGGTGGCCGAACTTGTCGATCTTCACACGCCGGAATCAGGCCAGCGGGAAGAGGGCGTCGATAAGGTAATGGTGATGCTTGAGCACTTCGCATCCCGTTATCCCTACGAGGGCTGCCTGCTGATGGTCACTCTCTACCCGCCCGCGGGTCATTTGTACATGCATGATGTTTGCGATGCTGTTGATCTATGTATTGAAGCTCTTCACCCCGCAGGCTTGGAAAGTCAATTACGAGGCTTTGCCGCTGACCCGTCCAATCGTCCTGAAATGCGGAAGAAGTACCTGGAGTGGGCCGACTGTATTGCGCAGTCTGCCAGCAAGAACCAGCCGGACCAAAACTGAAACCGGAAGCAGTGCCGGCGGTCCGGCCCAGGCTCCAACGCCTCGGTGACAACCTGAGACGCGTGGCAGTCGCCCCCCTTGCCACCCGTGACGTGCTCGCGAGCGGCGTCATCGCGGTCGGCACGGTCTCCATGCTGCCGGTCGGCGCAGCCCTCGCTGAGGCCCTGGTGCTGTCTGGGGCCAATCGCTGGAATGCCGGCCAATCTGAACTCGAGGTCGTGTTCGGCGCGGCGGCCGACACCACCGGCGTCACCAGCTTCTCGCTGGGCCTCTGAGGCAGAGACCCCGTGACGGGTCAGGAAGTCGCCCTCACGCCCGAGGACGGCACCTATGAACTGATCGTCGGCGCATCGAGCATCTCGATGCTCGTGGGCATGCCGTTTGCCAATGGCATCCGCGGCCCGACGACACGGATTCCGGTGCCCAAGGCGCAGGTGCAGTTGGTTGAGTCATTCTCGGTTGTGGGCGACACAGTGGTTGCCAGCCCCGCCCGCGTTCCGGTCATCACCTGGACGGAGGGAGCGATCGAAGTCTCCCATCAGGGGGTTGCGATCGCCTCCGCGTACGCCGGCACGACACGCATCGTGGCTATGATGGCCAGCGGGCCAGGAAACAACCCCAACCTGGTAGGCTCGGCCGCTCAGACGGAACTCCGTGACGTCGGCACGCTCCAGGGAAAAACCACGGCCGAGATCGAACACATGCTGCAGCAACGCGGCTACACGGCTGTGCCCAATACAGCAAATGATGGTGGAAAGGTATGGACCAAAAGTTTCGCGGACGGATCGACTGCCGCGGTTCGGATTGACCCAGGGAACATCAGTCTTCCGCAAGGCTACGCTGGGCGGGTGGCCCATGCCCACAAGGAAATCGTGCCTTCAGCGAAGGTCGTCAATGGGAACTATCACCCGCGTTTCGCAACAACGCTTGACGATCTCGGTAACCAATCTACTAACCCGTACTCAATTCACATCGGCATTATCTGGTAGATGGGGTAACGGCGATGAAACATGAACTGACTCAGGCGCGACTGGTGTCGGCCGAACTGGCTGGCAATGGTGAGCCGGTCATCACGAAAGCCATTTTGGATACCGGTCTAGCGGAAACGGTCGTCGCTGGTCTTGTACAGCTTTATACGCCCGAATCAGGCAGGCCGGAAGACGGCGTCAATCGGTTAATGACGTCGCTGGGGGGCTTCGCATTACACTATCCCTACGAAGGCTGTCTGCTGATGGTCGCACTCTACCCGCTCGCGGGTGATCTGTACCTGCATGGAGAATGCGAAGCTGTTGACGAATACATCTACCATCTTCACCCTGCTGGGTTGGAAACGCGATTAAGAGGGTTTGCCGCCCAGCCATCCGATCCTCACGAAATGCGGAAGAAGTACCTGGAGTGGGCCGATTGCATTGCCGAGTCTGCGGCAAAGAACCAGTCAGATAAAACCTGAAACGAGACGCAGCGGATAAAGCAACACCCCTTCTGTAAATCCGGGTTTTCAGAGGTGGACCCCGATTTTCTCTTAGGTCTCCGCGGAGGGCTGACGCGCAGCGTCCCCCTCTCCTCACAGCCCGAAGTAGTCCTTCCAATATCCGGCGCCCTCGGCGCCGGGCTCGGGCGGCTTGGCATCCGCCGCATGGGCGGCCGCTCGGGCCGCGGCCTTCAGGCCGGCCAGCCAGTCGTCGCTGGCCACGGGCTTGGCCCGCCGGCGGCGGGCGGCGGCGATCACCCGGTTGTCCGCCGACACGACCGTCAGCGCCGTGGGCGCGTCGTGGTCCTCGATCAGGTCCTCGATCAACGCGTCGGCCGAGGCGTGGTGCCGGGCGAACCGCACGTCGATGCCCGCGTGCTGATACCGGTCGGGCAGCCCGGACGGCGCGTCGGCCGCGTCGAAGATCACCGTCACGCCGGCGGCGGCCGAGCCCGTGAGCCGGGCAATCTCGTCGAGCAGCGCCCGCCGCGAGGCCTCGAACCCGCCGGCGCCCCGCACACCGCCGAAGATGCCGGAGGCATGCAGCAGGTTGTAGCCGTCGACGAGGATTTTCATCGCCGGTCTCTCCCCGCGAGGTCAGGCCACATCCGGCTCCGGCAACCGATACTTCACGCGACCCGCGACGATCGTGGCCACCGCCCGCCCCTGGAGCGTCCAGCCGTGGAACGGGCTGTTGCTGCTCTTGGAGGCGAAGGCCTTGGAATCGACCCGCCAGGAGCGATTCGGATCGATGAGCGTGATGTCGGCCACGGCACCGGGCCGGAGCGTGCCCCGGTTGATCCCGAGGATCTCCGCGGGCAGCGTGCTCATCGCCGTCACCAGCCGCGGCCAGCCGATCCGGCCGGGCTCGATCAGCCGGGTCACCGCCAGGCCGATGGCGGTCTCGAGGCCCAGGATCCCGAACGGAGCCCGGTCGAGTTCGAGCATCTTTTTTTCCAGCGCGTGCGGCGCGTGGTCGGTGGCGATGCAGTCGATGGTGCCGTCCACCAGCCCCTCGATGATCGCCTCCACGTCGGCGGCCGTCCGCAGGGGCGGGCTCATCTTGAAGTTGGAGTCGAAGCCCCGCAGGCTCTCGTCGGTGAGCGTGAAGTGG
>JBJTPO010000119.1:0-3504 GCA_046075145.1 Planctomycetota bacterium | reverse complement strand
GAGAACACCATGCGCCGCGGCTTCGCCCCGGATTCGGCCCAGTAGTCGCCGGGCCTCTGGCCGACCGACACCCTACCGGATCGGGGCCGGCATCCGACGGCCGGCAGCCCCGCCGCCCGGAATCCGAGTTTCCGCCGGCCTGGGGCGGCCCCCTCATGAAACGCTCACAATCCCCCGGTACGCTCCCCTCGGAAATCAGGAAACGGCGGTGGCGGCTCAGAAACCGTGGCCGCGGGCACCATGGCCGTGGCCCTGAAGCCCCTTCCCAGACGCCAGGAGAGACCGCCTCATGCTCGCCCGATTCCCGCGGATGGCCGCCTGCCGGATGGCGGTGCTCGCCCTGGCCGGTCTGACGATCCTTCAGGTTCGCCCGGCCCGTTCCGCCGAGCCGGCCGTGGCCGATCTGCCCGCGTATGCGAAGGCCTCCGGTGAGGTGGCCGGCTCGCTCAAGTGTGTCGGCTCCGACACGATGAACAACCTCGTGGCCCTCTGGGCCGAGGGCTTCAAGAAGCACTACCCCAGCGTCCGCGAGGGGATCGAGGGCAAGGGCTCGGCCTCGGCACCGCCGGCGCTCGCCGAGGGCACCTGCTCATTCGGGCCGATGAGCCGCGACTGGAAGCCCTCCGAGATCGATGCCTTCAAGGCCAAGCACGGCTACGCCCCCACGGTCGTGCCGGTGGCGATCGACATGCTCGTGGTGTTCGTCCACAAGGACAACCCGCTGAAGTCGCTCTCGCTGCAGCAGGTGGACGCGATCTTTTCCAAGAACCGCACCGGCGGCGGCACGGCCGACATCCGCACCTGGGGCGACCTCGGCCTCGAGGGGGAGTGGAAGGACCGGCCGATCAGCCTCTACGGCCGCAATGCCACCAGTGGCACCTACGGTTACTTCAAGGAGTTCGCCCTCTTCAAGGGCGACTTCAAGTCGACGGTCAAGGAGCAGCCGGGCAGTTCGGCGGTGGTTCAGGCGGTGGCCAGCGACCGGTTCGGCATCGGCTACAGCGGCATCGGCTATATGACGGCCAACGTCCGGCCACTGCCACTCGCATCCGAGCCGACGGGTGAGCCGGTGGCGCCGAAGCCCGACGCGGCCTACTCGGGCGACTATCCGTTGTCCCGGTTCCTCTACCTGAGCGTCAACCACCGTCCCGGCACCCACCTCGACCCGCTGCGGCGGGAGTTTCTCCGCTACGTGCTCAGCAGCGACGGGCAGGCCGACGTCAAGAAAGACGGGTATCTGCCGGTCACGGCGGCGGTGGCCGCCGAGGCGCTGGCTGGAGTCGGCATCGCGACGCCGTAGGAAACCACCCCGCGGCATGCACGCCACCGCGACTTTCACCGGCCGTCGCCGTCGTCGCACCAGCCATCCATGGGTGCGGTTCGGTGACGCGCTGGCCCGCGGCCTGATCACGCTCGGCGGCATCGGCACGATTCTCGCCGTCCTGGGCGTGGGCGTGTTTCTGTTCGTGGTGGCGGCGCCACTCTTTCGGCCGGCGCGGGTGGCTTCCCTCGGCGCCGGTGGGGTCGCCGCGGGCGAGTCGCGGGCGATCGGCACCGACGAGGCCGGGGCCGTGGCCTGGCTGCTGGGCTCGGACGGCCTGCGCGGGTTCAACGCGGCCGACGGCCAGCCGCTGTTTGAGAAGCCGGCCGATGCGATCGGCCTGGCCGACTGCTCGGCGATTCGGGTGCTGTCCAGCGGCCTGCTCGCCGCCGCGGGGTTCACCGACGGCTCGTTCCGCACCGGGATGCTGGGGCTGGAGTCGAGCTTTCTCGACGCGGCCGACCTGCCGGCCGGCACGCCTGAGCCGGAGGAGGGAGCGGCTGTCGTGCTGGGCGATGGTGTGGCCGCGGTGCGCGGTGCCGGCGGGCAGCTGGCCCGGGTCGCCGTCGTGGCCGACATCTCGACCGCCGCCGGGGAGCCGCTGCCGGCGCGGATCATCGACATCGACGTCACGCCGCTGGCCGGCGGCCCGCTCGTGGCGGCGCTCGACCAAGACGGACGTGTCCGCGTCGAGTCGTCCACCTCGAAGCGAAACATGCTCACCGGCAAGCGGACGACCGTCGCGGCCGGGGCCACGATCCCGCCGAGCGCGGGTTTTCAGCCGCGATTCGTCCGCGTTTCCGAACTCGGCGACCAGCTGTTCCTCATCGGGGCCGACGGCGCCGGCAAGCGATATCTGATCCGCGACGTCACGGCCCCGGCGTTCATGGAGGCGTTTCAGGCGGGCGGTCCGGTGACGGCGGTGGAGCGGCTGTTTGGCGGCACGGCCTTGGCGGTTGGATTCGCCGACGGTACGGTCCGTGTCCTGTTCACCGCGCGGACGACGCCTGCCGCCGGGGAGACCGTCGTGGAGGACGGGCTCACGACCGAGACGGCCCGCGAGTTTCCCGGGGGCCGCGGTGCCGCACCGATCACGGCCCTGGCGACGTCGCCGCGGTCGCGGCTGTTCGCCGCCGCCGACGAGGCCGGGCGGATCCGGCTGCTCCATTCCACCGCCGGCCGCGAGGTGGCGCAGGTCAGGCTTCCGGAAGCCGCCGCCGGGGCCGTCGCCGCGCTGGCGATCCCGCCGCGCGAGAACCGGCTGCTGGCCGCGGGCGGCCTCGGATTCGGCTCGTGGTCGATCGACGCCGGCTTTCCGGAGATCTCCTCCGAGACGCTGCTTCGCCCCGTCTGGTACGAGGGTTATGCCGGGCCGGTGCATGCCTGGGAGACGACCGGTCACGAGGCCTTCGAATCGAAGTTCGGCCTGGTGCCGCTGATCTTCGGGACGGTCAAGGCCACCGTCTATTCGATGCTGTTCGCGACGCCGATCGCGCTGCTGGCGGCGATCTACGCCAGCCAGTTCATGCAGCCGAAGTGGAAGGCGCGGATCAAGCCCACGATCGAGATGATGGCCAGCCTCCCAAGCGTGGTGCTCGGCTTCATCGCGGGGTTGGTCTTCGCCCCGCTGATCGAGCAGGCGCTGATGCCGGTGCTGACCGGCTTCGTCACGGTGCCGCTGGCGCTCCTGGTCGGGGCTCATCTCTGGCAGCTGCTGCCCTCCGGCATCCGCAGTGGGTTCGCTGGCTGGCGGTTTCTGCTCGTGGCCCTGGCGGCGTTGCCGGCGGGCGTCGGCGCCGCGGTGGCGCTGGCTCCGGCCGCCGAGCGGCTCTTGTTTCAAGGCGATGTCCGCAGCTGGCTCGACGGCCGCGACGGCAGCGGGTTCGGCGGCTGGGTGGTGGCGATGCTGCCGCCGGCGGCGGTGGCCATGACCTGGTTCGTGGGGCGGGTGGTCAATCCCTGGCTGCGGCAGGCGGGGGCGGCCTGGAGCCCGCGGCGCGCCGGGCTGGTCTCGCTCCTCGTGTTCGCCGCCGGCGTGGCCGGGGTGCTGATGCTGGCCGTCGGGGCCGCGGCCTTCTTCGACGCGGTTCGCCTCGACACCCGGGGGGGGCTGTTCGGCACCTACGTGCAGCGCAACGCCATGGTCGTGGCCGTGGGCATGAGCTTCGCCATCATCCCGCTGG
>JBJTPO010000118.1:0-3616 GCA_046075145.1 Planctomycetota bacterium | reverse complement strand
TCTACCGCACCGAGCGGGAGAAGTGGATCGCCGTCGCCGACGAGGTGGAGCGGATCCACCGTTGGGACACGCTCGCCCTGGCCGACGGCTCCTGGAAGGTCGGCACGATCACCAGGGAAGCCGACGACCAGGTGAGCTTCGAGGAGAAGGGCTCGCGGGAAACCGAAACGATCCCCCGCTCCAAGATCAAGGAGATCCAGCGGAAGGGTCTGCCCGTGCTCGTGGGCACCGTCTCGATCGAGAAGAGCGAGCGGCTCTCGGCCCTGCTCGAGAAGCGGGGCGTGGACCATGCCGTCCTGAACGCCAAGCACCACAAGCGGGAGGCCGAGATCATCGCCCAGGCCGGCCGCCCCGGTGGCGTCACGATCGCCACCAACATGGCCGGCCGCGGCACCGACATCATTCTCGGTGGCAACGCCGAGACGCTCGCCTGGGCCAGGCTCCAAGACACCTATCCCACGCGGCTCGACGTGCCCAAGGAGGAGTGGGAGTCGCTCGTCACGGAGATCGCCACCCGGGAGGACATGAAGGCCCAGGGGGAGAACGTCCGTCAGGCCGGCGGCCTGCAGATCATCGGCACCGAGCGGCACGAGGCCCGCCGCATCGACCTCCAACTCCGCGGCCGCTGCGGCCGGCAGGGGGATCCGGGCTCGAGCCGGTTTTTCCTCTCGCTCGAGGACGACCTGATGCGGATCTTCGCCGGGGAGTGGGTGAAGAACGTGCTCACCCGGCTGGGGATGCAGGACGGCGAGGCGATCGAGAGCCGGATGGTGACCCGCCGCGTCGAGGCGGCGCAGAAGAAGGTCGAGGAGCGGAACTTCGAGGTTCGGAAGAACCTCCTCGAATACGACGAGGTCATGGACGAGCAGCGGAAGCGGGTCTACGGCTTCCGCCAGCGGATCCTCGACTTCACCGACGGCGACGCCGACTGCAAGGAGATGATCCTGGAGATGGTCGATCGCCAGATCGACGAGAACATCGGTAGCTTCCTCGACAAGGACTACGGCCCCCAGACCTACGCCTCCTGGGCCGCCGGCCAGCTCTCCTGCGAGCTCGATGGCAACGACTTCCGTGGGCTCTCGGCCGAGGAGGCCGAGCGACTCGCCGCCGACGAGGCGGTGCGGCAGTCGGAGACGCAGATCTTCGAGGCCGTCGAGGAGAACCTGCCGGAGGGAGAGGAGGAGGACGAGTGGAACTGGGGAGCGCTCGCCTCCTTCGCCAACGCCCGCTGGAAGCTCTCGCTCACCGACCGCGAGCTCAAGCGGGTCGGCCGCGGCGACGTGGTCGGTTACCTCCAGGAGCGGGTCCGCGAGGCGATCCACCGGATCGACCTGACCGATGGCCGGCGGTTCCTCGACCCGGAGTTCAGCCTGCGGACTGCCCGCGGCTGGACGGAATGGCGGTTCGGCATTCCGCTGGATCAGAACGAGATCGACCGGCTCGGCGAGCGGGGCCTCGACGCCGAGGCCTTCAAGTCACTCGTCCGCGCGAAGGCCCGCGCGGCCTACGCCCACCGCGAGATCGAGTATCCCGTACTCGTGGGACTGGCCCACTTCTCCGGCCGCCAGCCCGACGGCTCGCGGCGGCTCGACCGCGAGGGCCTCGTGGCCTGGGCCCGGGAGCGGTTCGATCCGACGCTCACCGAGGCCGACCTGGCCTCGAGCGACCTCGACGAACTGCGGCGGGCGCTCGTGGCCGCCAGCACGCGCCGGCACGCCCGGGGCGACGACGCGCGAGACGAGATGAAGCGGATGGAGCGGGCCGTGCTCCTCCAGATCCTCGACAACGCATGGAAGGATCACCTCCTGGCGATGGACCACCTTCGCTCGAGCGTCGGCCTCCGGGGCTACGCCCAGGTCGACCCCAAGGTGGAGTACAAGCGGGAAGGGATGCGGACCTTCGACCTGATGTGGAAGGGCATCGCCGAGCGGGTGGTGGACGTCGTCTACCGGATCGAGCAGGTCGAGGAGAGCGCTCTCCGGAGCACCTGGCACGAGACGGCGGCCGTCCATGCCGAGGCGGCGAGCGCCACGCAGTTGGCCGCCCAGCGGCAGGAGGGGCCCGCCGACGCCCAGCGATCCGAGCCGGCCCGTGCCGAACCGATCCGCAACCTGGCCGAGAAGGTGGGCCGCAACGACCCCTGCCCCTGTGGCAGCGGCAAGAAGTTCAAGAACTGCTGCGGCAAGTCGAGCGGCGTGGCCGCGGGCTGAGGCTAGCTTCACGCCTGCCGGGCCATCCATGGCCCCGGCAGGCTTGGCGGCACTCCGGCCTTCGGCCGCTGCCGCCGGCCGCACCGGCTTTACGGCGGCAATGCCATCCCTGGCCATTGCCGCCTTGCCGGGCCTCCGCCCGGCGGCAGCACCTCCAGGCGGCCGTGTTCGTGCGCGTTTCTGGCGTACGGCGTGCGTTCAGACGAATCTGCCGCGGATTGCCGAAAGGGGACAGTCCCCTCCGGGTACAGCCCCCCGGCGCACCGTTGGACTGCGAGGGGTGGCGGGTGTCCCGGAGCCGGCCTTGATGGCAAGCGCAGGCAGGATGCCGAAGCGCGGCCAGCATGGCGTGAGTGGAGGCCAGAAGGGCCAAAGCAAACGTCAGGGCGACGGGCTCCCGCCCCCCCGAGCCGCGTCACCCGCGAGCGTCCAGCGACAGGGCATGGGCAACCCCGAGCCTGCCCCACACGCGGCCCAGGTCGCACGACGAAACAGGATGGACCTAGACTGAGCCCGCATGTTGCTCGACGTCGTCTACCTGCTCGTCGCCCTCGTTGCCCTGCCTTGGGTCGTCTGGCGACGCGTGTCCGGCGGGCGGCCGGTGGCGGCGCCGTGGCGGCGGTTCATGGGCCACGTCGATCTCCCGCCGCCGGCGCCGGGCGTGGACCGGATCTGGCTCCACGGGGTGAGCGTGGGCGAGGTGCAGCTGCTCGCGGCACTCGCCGCGGAACTCCCGCGGCAGGCCGCCGACGCCGGCCGGCGGATCGAGTGCGTGATCTCGAGCTCCACGACGACGGGGCTCGAAGTGGCGGCCAGGCGATTCGGGCCCGAACGCACCTTCCCCTGCCCGCTCGACTTCACCTGGGCCGTGGGCCGCGTGCTCGACCGGGTCCGGCCCGCCCTGCTCGTCCTCGGCGAGCTCGAGCTCTGGCCCAACCTGCTCGCCGGCGCCACGCGGCGGGAGATTCCCATCGTGGTCGCCAACGCGCGGATGAGCGAGCGAAGCGCCCGCGGCTACGGCCGCATTCGGCCGCTCGTCCGGCGGATGCTCGGCCGCGTCGCGATCGTGAGTGCGCGGTCGCAGGCCGACGCCGACCGGTTCACCGCGCTCGGCGCCGCCTATGTCTGTGTGGCCGGGTCGATGAAGTTCGACGGCGTCCGCGGCGACCGGGCGGCAGCAGACGTGCAGCGGCTGCGGGAACTCGCCGGGTTTGCGGCCGACGACATCGTGTTCCTGGCCGGCAGCACGCAGGCCCCCGAGGAGCGGCTGGCGGCCGAGGCCTTCCTGACGCTGCGGGAGCGACACCCGAGGCTGCGGCTGGTGATCGTGCCGCGGCACGTCGAACGCAGGGCCGAGGTCGCCGCCATGCTCGACTCCCTCGCACTCCGCTGGCAGGCCCGCAGCC
>JBJTPO010000117.1:0-1455 GCA_046075145.1 Planctomycetota bacterium | reverse complement strand
GGCCTGAGGATCGCCTCTGGCGATCGCTCGTGAACGGAGCGGCCTATTCGATGGGCCCGGCGAGCACCCGGTCGTTGTCGCTGTCGGCGACCACGAGCCGCCCCGCCGGATCGATCGAACAACCGTGCGGCCGGGCGAGCTCGGTGGCGAACAGGTCGGCCCCGATCGCCGTGCCCTTCCGCGTCGGCCGGCCCGCGACGAGCTCGATCGTGCCGGTGGCCGGATCCCAGCGGCGGATGCAGTGGTTCTCGGTGTCGGCGATCAGCACACGGCCGCGGCGGTCGAGCGACACATACTTGGGGCCCGCCAGCAGCGCGTCGCGGCCCGGGCCACCATCGCCGCCGTAGCCGGCCTTGCCCGACGCATTGACGACCGTGCGCACCACCCCCTTCTCGATCGCCACCAGCGAGTTGCCCTCGCGGAGCGCGAGATAGATCGTGCCGTCGGCGGTCTGGCAGGCGGCCCGCGGCCCGGCCAGCGGTGTCTCGAGAGCAGGTGCGCCGTCGATTGCCCGGCCCCCCTTGCCGTTGCCGGCGACCGTGGTCACGAGGCGCGTCACGAGATCGATGCGTCGCAGCCGCGAGTTCTTGATGTCGGCGACGAGCAGCGCCTGCGAGTCGGTCGTGAGCGACGAGCAGTAGGCCTGGTTGACCTTGGCCCGTTCCGCCGGACCGCCGTCGCCGGCAAACCCTGGCGATCCCGTGCCGGCCACCACCCGCACCGTGCGGGACGCCGGGTCGTAGGCCCGGATCCGATGAGCGAACGTGTCGGCCACGTACACGATCCCGTCGCGGCCGACCGCCACGTCGTGCAGCCCGTGAAACCGCACCTCGCTCGCCCGCGTGGCCGAATCGGGCGGAACCTGATCCTTCGGCGTCGTCGCATGGAACGTCCCGGCGACGAACTCGATGCTCGCGTCGGCGGCTCCCGGCTTCGCGACGCGAAACAGCCGGTTGCCGCGGCCATACTCCACCCCGTACATCCTGCCGGCCGCGTCGAAGGCGACGGCAAAGGGTTCGTTGAGTTGGGCGGCGTCGGGCGCGGCGGCCAGACGCCCCTCGGGTCGGCCGGCGAGCACGGAGACCTCGGCCTTCACGGTTGAGCACACCGACAGCCAGCAAGAGGCCGCCGCGGTGAGAACGAAGCGGATTCCGCGCGGCAGCGGGATCAAATCGTTCCCGTAATCGTGAACGTCACATTGGAACCAACGCCACTCACCTGCACACAACGCTTCAGTGCCAAGGTCTGAGAAGCCGTGAGTCGTGTCAGGATACGTCCGTTTGCTGCGAACGAAACCGTGCCAAAACTGGTTTCCAGGTTGAGTCGTCCGGACGTGGCCAGTCCGACGACTCGGACTGTGCCCGTACCGCTCCGCGCGAGCGTGAGATCCCCAACCGGTGCCAGAAGACGGATCGTACCGGTACCCATTGTCGTCACTCGGGCGCCATGACCGAT
>JBJTPO010000116.1:0-2251 GCA_046075145.1 Planctomycetota bacterium | reverse complement strand
TGTTCTGGATCGAGAAGACGGTTCCCTTCCGCTACCGGCCGGCGATCCGCACCGGAATCGAGGCCTGGAACGAGGCCTTCGAGAAGGCGGGGTTCGCGGGGGCGATCGAGGTCCGCAAGCAGCCCGAGGTGACCGACTGGGATCCAGAAGACATCAACTACAACACCTTCCGCTGGATCACCGCGGGGCAGGGGTTCGCGATGGGGCCGTCTCGGGTGAACCCCCGGACCGGGCAGATCCTCGACGCCGACATCATCTTCGACGCCGACTTCCTGCAGTTTTGGAGGCGGGAGTACGAGACCTTCACGCCCCAGTCGATCGCGGCCCTGACCGGGGGCGGCCCCGGATTTCAGGCGCTCGCGGGGCATGGTAGTCCGGGATGCTGCCCCGGCTGCACCCTCTTCGACGGCCATGCCCGCGAGACCGCCCTGGCCGCGGCCGCCCTGGCCGTCAACTCGCCCGGCGGGCTCTCCGAGGAGGAGAAGGAGAAGCTCGTGATGCAGGGGCTCACGCTCGTGGCCATGCACGAGGTCGGCCATACCCTCGGCCTGCGGCACAACTTCAAGGGCAGCGCCTTCCGGTCGCTTGCCGACCTGAACGACGTGCAGAAGACCCGCCAGGCCGGCGGCAGCACCAGCGTGATGGACTACATCCCGGCCAACATCATGCCCAAGGGCAAGACCCAGGGCGACTACTATGCGGCCCGGCTCGGCCCCTATGACATGTGGGCAATCGAGTACGGCTACAAGCCGCTGCCCGGCGGCAGCCCCGAGGCCGAGCGGAACGAACTGGAGAAGATCGCCGGCCGCAGCGGGGAGCCGGAACTCGCCTACGCGACCGACGAGGACACCGAGTGGGGCGACCCCGACCCGCTTTCCAACCGCTTCGACCTGGGGAGCGACCCGGTCGAGTTCGCCCGCGCACGGGCCGAACTCGTGGCCCAGGTGATGCCCGGGATCGTCGAGCGGATGGCGGGCCGCGAGGAGGATGGCTCGGGCGGCCGGTACGAGCGGGTGCGGCAGGCCTTCGGGATCCTGCTCGCGACGCATGGCAACGCCATGTACAACGCCTCCCGGCTCGTGGGCGGGCTGGTGGGCTCGCGCAGCCACAAGGGGGACGCCAATGCCCGGCCTCCCTTCGCCGTGGTCGATGTCGCCAAGCAGCGGGAGGTCCTCGATCTCCTGGCCACCGAGATGTTCGGCGACAAGCCGTTCTCGTTCCCGCCGGCGCTCTACAACCAGCTGGCGGCGAGCCGCTGGATGCACTGGGGCACGAGCGAGGTGGACCGGGAGGACTATCCCGTCCACGAGACGATCCTGATGTGGCAGGACCGGGTGCTCGGCCGGCTCCTCGACCCGCTGGTCCTCGCCCGGATCCGCGACAACGAACTGAAGGTGCCCGCCGACCAGGACGCGTTCACGACGGCCGAGCTGTTCGAGCGGCTCGGCAAGGCCGTGATGCGGGAGGTCGCGGAGACCGCGGCCGGCGACTACCCATCGCGGAAGCCGGCGATCACCAGCGTCCGTCGGGGCCTGCAACGGGCGTACGTGTCGCGATTGGCCGATCTGGCGATGGCGGGCGGGGCGGCGAACCCCGACGCCCAGGCGCTGGCCGCCGACCAGTTGCGGTCGCTCGACGCCGGCATCGAGGCGCTGTTCGCGAAGCCGGAAGTGAAGCTCGATGCGGCCTCGCGGGCGCATCTCGCCGACCTCCGGGCCCGGATCGGCAAGGTGCTCGCCGCTGAACTCGTGTTGCCGCGGCCCTGACCGCGTCAGATTTGGTGGCGGAGCCCCTTCCATGCGCCTGGTCGTCGCCGTGCTCAAACCGTCGCAGGTCGAGAGCGTCAGGCAGGCGCTCGCGACGGTGAGTGTGACGCGGATGACGGTCTGCAACGCCCAGGGCTGGCAGGCGGCCGACGGTGGCCTGCTCCAGCAGGCGGTCCTCGAAATTGCCGTGAACGACGATTTCCTCAAGCCGACGGTGCAGGCGATCACCGCCGCGCTCGAGGCCGGGGGCGACTCGGCCGCGGGGCGGCTTCACACGCTGCCGATCAGCGACGCTGTGCAGGTGTATCGCGAGGTCCGAGGTCCGGAGGCGGTCTGAGATCGGCGATCGGCGTGGGCAAAACCGCACGGAAGCGCTATCCTGACCCACGCCTCGGGGTTGTGATCCATGGCCGGTGAACTGAAAATCCTCCTCGTCTCGCCCGACCTGATGGCGACCAGCCGGATCGCGGGCCTGTGCCGCGAGG
>JBJTPO010000115.1:0-1463 GCA_046075145.1 Planctomycetota bacterium | reverse complement strand
TTCCTGCCGGAGTCGCCGATCTGGGCCGCCAAGCGGGCGGCCGGCACGCTCAAGCGGCCGAGCATCGCTGCGCTCTTCGCCCCCGAACTGCGGCGCACCACGATCGTGACCGCGCTCGGCTTCGCCTGCACGCTGGGCGTGGCCTTCGGGGCGATCCAGCAAATGCCGCAGATGGTGCCGGGGCTGGCCGAGGTGCAGGCGGCGTCGGCCCAGGCCGGCGAGACGGCCGCCGCGGCCGCGAAGGCCAAGGGAGAGGCCGACCCCGCCAAGCTCGCCGCGATCGCCAAGCCGGCCGCCGCGCGGTACGGCCAGAAGATCGCCGCTGAGTACACGAAGATGCAGGAGATCGGCGGCCTCGTGGGCCGCTGTTTGATGGCGGTGGTGCTTGCCGCCGGCCTCGCCTGGGGCTGGAAGCTCCGGCTCCTGCAGATCCCGGGGCTGCTGCTCACGCCGCTGGTGTTCTGGTTCTTCCTCCGGGTGCCCAACACCACCTTCTTCGAGATCCCGCTCGAGTGGGCCTGGTTGGGGCGGCTGCCGGTCACGACGATGTCGGTGGGCATGTTCCTCGTGGGCCTCGTGACCGTGGGCCAGCTCTCGTTCTGGGGCAACTACCTGCCGCACGTGTTCCCGGTGCACCTGCGCGGCACGGGGGAGAGCTTCGCCGCCAACATCGGCGGCCGGATGCTGGGCACGTCGGCGGCGGCGATCTCCTCGCTGGTGGCCGGCCTGCTCCCGTACGAGTCGGCCGCGCTCAAGTTTTCCAGTGCCGCCGCGATCGTGGGCACGGTGATCTGCCTGATCGGCGTCGCCGTGAGCTTCCTGCTCCCCGAGCCGAACGAGGCGATCGAGGATTGACTTCACGCCCGGTGCACGCGTGAGCGAGTGTCGTGCCGCCGTTGGTCATACAGCCAAACAGGGGACAGTCCCCTGCAGGGGTTTGCAGGGGAAAAAGGGGACAGTCCCCTGAAGGGGACTGTCCCCATGCTAGCGCGTGTCGTGCCGCCTGCCACTCCGATCAACGCGGGACCTTCGGCCGAGATGGTTCGCCCTGAAACCAGAAGTCTCTGCTGCCCCACCGACAACGGTGGCAGGTTTCAAACCTGTCCCACGGTCCATGGTGCCGAGCACCGAGCGGAGTCAGCCCACGTGGCTGGGATACGGGCCTACTCCGCGAGCGTGCGCGGGGCCTGCGGGGCGTCGTCGGGGAGCGTGGGCACCGTCCAGATCGTGTACAGGCCGTAGGCCACCAGTGCGATCGTGAGGTATTGGAGGTACCAGGGCAGGGCGTTGAAGAAGAGCGTGGTGATCACCACCGCCAGCACCATCAGGATCGCCCGGTGCTTGAGGCTGCGACGGATGCCGTGGTAGTGGTGCCAGTCGTCGAGGGTGGGCCCGAACCAGCGGGAGCGGTGCAGCCAGGCGTGGATCCGGGGCGAGCCGCGGTAGAAGCACCAGCTCGCCAG
>JBJTPO010000114.1:0-5467 GCA_046075145.1 Planctomycetota bacterium | reverse complement strand
TCCATGTGAAACAGCGGCATGTGCTGGTGTACGACCAGCTCCATCCGGCCGGCCGGCACGGCGGCCACCAGCGGCCCGAGCTGGTCGCGGTTCAGGTCGTAAGAGGCCGTCACCCGTGTGCAGCCCTTGTCCAGGAAAAACGCCGCCGCCAGGCGGTTGGCCACGTTGAGCGAGAAGTCGGCCACCACCGGCAGGCCCTGCTCGCGGAAGAAGGTCACGGCCGCCCAGTTGCGGGCCAGGATGGCGTCGGGCTGCTGCTTGGCCAGGAGGCCGAAGATGCCGAGTTCTCCCGGCTTCTGAATCCGCGGGGTCGCCAGCCGGATCGTGCCGCCGACGGCCCGGCAGGCGGCGACCGCCTCGCGATACTGGCGGATGTCGGCGAACTCGGCGGAGACGGTCCGCTCGCCGAGGTCGAGCACCGCCGCGAGCTGCTCGAGCGAGCGGACGAGCACGTGGAGCTGTGGGAGGCCGGGAACCGACTCGACCATCGGCCTGTCCCGCGGCAGACCGGGCGTCTGCGGCATGGCCTCCGGCCCGGCCACCCCGGCCCGCTCCCGGAGGGAGCTGAGGAATGGATCGTGCATCGGTCGCGGTTCGCCCGCCGCTGCCTGCGCCGCCGGCTGTTCGACGATCGTCTCGAGGGCCGCCACGAGTTCCTTGCGCAGCTGACCGAGTACGCTCAAGGGGAGCATCGGACGGCCCGTGATCGCAGCGGAGAGTCCGCGGAGCTCGAAGGGCGTGTTGCCCAGGCGACCGAGCTGGTCGCGGAGCACGGTCTCGTCGAGCGGGTGCTTCGTCGCCGCGCGCGCGGGCTCCGCCGACTCGATCTCGCAGCCGCGGCCCGTGGCGAGTCTGGCCCTCACCCGTACCGGCGCGTCCACGACCGCCATCACCTCGAGATCCACCGGCTGGCGGCGGCGGAGAGACTCTCCCGCGAACGACTTTCGCAGCCGGGCCGTGAGTTCGGGGTCGTCGGTCTTCCAGACCGCCTGCCCCGGCTGGAGCACACTGGTGTCGAGGCCGTCGCGGGCAAACCCAAGCTCGACTCGGCCGGCCGTGACCGGATCGGTCCGCGACAGGCCTGCGGCGAAGACCTCGTACACCCGCCCGCCCACGGCATCGTCGCTGGTCGCGCCGCAGTCGAAGCCGATCCCGTCGCCCCGCTTCACGCCCCCTGCCAGCCCCGCGGCGAGATCGACCACGACCCGGCCGCGGTGCGTGCCCACGACGGTGCCCAGTCGCACGCCCCGCTTGGCGCTCGATGTGGCCGGCACGAGCCGCTTGTGGTCGCAGCCCTCCAGCCAGCCGGGGGAGAAGCCACGGGAGAAGGAGAGTTCCATCTCCTCGACCTCCCGGGGCGTGAAAGCGACCGGCCTGCCCGCTACCGCCGCGTCGATCGCCCGGCGGTAGTGCCGCGTGATATTGGCGACGTACTCGGGTGTCTTGAGCCGCCCCTCGATCTTGAGGGCCGCCACGCCTGCTGCGAGCAGCTGCGGGGAGAGCGCGTAGGCGGCGAGATCCTGCGGGGAGAGCAGATAGCGCTGGTCGCCCAAATCCACGTCGCGGCCGTCGCAGACAAGCTCGTAGGGCAGCCGGCAGGCCTGGGCGCACTGCCCGCGGTTGGCGCTGCGGCCGCCGAGCGACTCGCTCGTCAGGCACTGGCCCGAGTAGGCCACACAGAGCGCTCCGTGCACGAACACCTCGAGCGGCATGGCCGTCGCCCGACGGATTTCCCGGATCTCGTCAAGCGAGAGTTCGCGGGCCACCACCACCCGCTCGCAGCCAACCACCTCGGCCAGGCCGATCGTCTCGGCACTCGTGAGCGTCATCTGCGTGGAGGCATGGAGTCCCAGGTGGGGGGCGACGTCGCGAACCAACAGCGCTGCCCCCACGTCCTGCACGAGCACCGCATCCACGCCGGCGTCGGCCACCTGCCGCACGACCCCGGCGAAGGCCTCGAGTTCGTCCTCGAACACGAGCGTGTTGAGCGTGGCATAGCCGCGGAGGCCGTGCCGGTGAAGGAGCCGCATCACGGCGGGGAGTTCGGCGAGCGGGAAGTTGGCCGCCCGGGCCCGGGCGTTGAAGCCGGTGTCGAGCCCGAAGTAGACGGCGTCTGCACCGTTCTCGATCGCGGCCTTGAGGCAGTCGCGGTCACCCGCTGGGGCGAGCAGTTCAGGGGCCGCGGTCGGCTGCGGGGCGTCGGGCATGCGACCGAGTATAGGGAGGGCGTGCGACGGCAGGATGAAAGCCCCCTTGCGCTCGCAGGGGGGGGCCGCCCGCCAGCGGGATGCGACGAGATGCCCAAGGCCGCGCGGCATGGCTTGCGTCATCCCCCCCGTCTCGCGCCGGGGGGCTTCTATGGACGATCCGCCGAGGGCAGGCGCCTTGGTCGTCGGAGTGACCTTCCGGCGCGATGGCACCGGTGACCCCGGGCACGGTCAGCAGCGACTCACCACTTGAGGCCGAAGCGGGCGCCGTCGGAGTCTCCCCCCACGCCACCCTTGAGCGGCGTGGTCCGCTGCTTCCGGGGCGGTGGCGAGGCCTCGGGCTCGGCCTCCTCCGCTTCAGGCTCCGGGGCCCCGGCCGGATGCTTGGCCGCAGGCGGCGGGGCGAGGGCCTTGATCGAGAGGGCCAGCTTTTGCTCGTCGGGGTCGATCGCGAGCACGCGGCACTCCACCTGCTCCCCCTCACGGACCACGTCGGCCACACTGCGGATCCGCCGCGTCGCGAGCTCGGAGATGTGAACGAGTCCTTCGACGCCAGGCTCCAGCTTCACGAACGCGCCGAACTGGGCGATCCGGCTGACGGTGCCGCGGACGGTGGCCCCCACGTGATACTTGTCGGCGGCCCGCTTCCAGGGGCTTTCGATCAACGCCCGTGCCGAGAGGCTGATCTTGCCGGTCTCGGGGTCGATTTTCTTGACGATCACCCGCACCTTCTGCCCCTGCTGGAGCACATCGGCCGGGTTGGCGACCCGCTCCCAGGAGAGCTCGCTGACGTGCACCAGGCCCTCGACCCCGTTGCCGATGTCGATGAAGGCGCCGAAGTCGCGGACGCTCCGCACGATTCCCT
Organism: Planctomycetota bacterium; assembly: GCA_046075145.1. GTDB lineage: Bacteria > Planctomycetota > Planctomycetia > Pirellulales > UBA1268 > QWPN01. The sequence goes on along the minus strand of JBJTPO010000114.1, from coordinate 2,395 downwards.
CGAGCTCATCGCCGGACTCGAGCGTCTCGAGCATCTTGACCTTGGCCTCGGCGGCCTGCTTCTCGATCACGGCCCGCCGCGAGAGGACCAGCCGCCGGGCGGCCGGCACGATCTCGGTTACCAGGCTTTCGAGCGTCTGGCCGACCATCTCCTCGAGATTCTCGACCCGCCAGGTGCTCACCAGGCTCGCCGGCATGAAGCCCCGCAGCCCGGCCACCTCGCACTCGAGCCCGCCCTTGTTGGCCGCGGTCACGCGGGCCTCGACCACCATGCCCGCCTCGAGCTGCGACCAGTCCTCGACGGCCACGGCCCGGTTGGCGGGGGCCACGTCGTAGAGGCCGTCGGCCTCGTTGCGACCGCCGACGCTCACCGCGATCGGCTGGCCCGGCTCAGGGAGATCCTCGCCGCGATCCAGGAACCCGGCGAGCTTCATCGCCCCCTGCCGGCGACCACCCAGATCGATGAAGGCGGTATCGGGGCCGATCGAGAGCACCACGCCCGTGATCCGTGCGCCCGGATCGAGCGGGGCCTCGGCCTTGATCGCCGCCTGGGCCTCGAGCATGTCGTCGATCGCCAGGTCGCCGATGGCCGCCTCGAAATCGGCCTCGAGATCCTCGTCGAGCCCGGCCCGCAGGTTGGGCACGGCCACTCGCTTGCTCGGCGGCAGCACGTCGGCGGGCGAAGGCATCTTCACGCCGTCGCGCCGCGTTCCGCGGCCGCCGCGGGAGCCGCCCCCCGAGCCGCCGGAGCCCGTGCGCTCACGCGGCTGGCCGTGGACGTGGGTGGCCTCGCCCGCCGGCTCGGGGGCGGCTTGCGATGCGTCCACCGGTGTGGCTGCGGTCGCAGCGGCAGCCGGCACAGTCTCGGCAGGGGCCAGCACCGCATCGGGCGGCGCTGAAGCCGCCGGGCCGACATAGCGATACTTGGGCCCCAGGGACGGCGGCTTCACGCCGGGTCGTTGGGTGCCGATGGCGATGCGGCGCGGCTTGGCCGCCTGATCTTCCGAAGCGTCGCTCATCGGGCCGGCCGGTTCCGTGGGGAGATGGGTCGGCCGGCAATCATGGGATGCGTCGCCACCAACCGGAGAACGAATGCGGGAAACAGGACTTGAACCTGCACGGTATTACTACCACCAGGCCCTCAACCTGGCGCGTCTGCCAATTCCGCCATTCCCGCGGCGGTGCGACTCGCCGAAACCGACCGGTCGCACCATGCATTCTCAGCCCGGCGGGCCGGCAGTCAAGCCACCGACGTGGATTCCGGCTTCTTGGAGACCCGGGCCGGAGAGAGCCGGCGGGCGGCGAGCGCATCGCCGGCGGTCACCATGCCGGCCAGGAGGCCGAACAACGCAAGGCTCCAGGCCATGTCTCCCACCGGCATCCAGCGGTGGAAGGGGAGGGCGGCGACCAGGCAGGCCACCAGCCCCGCGGCCGACTTGGGATACATGTCGGTGAGCAGCCAGTGGGCCACGTTGGTCGCGAAGTAGAAGACGAGCGAACTGGCCAACGCCCCGCCGATCACGGCGAACCACTTCGTGTTGCGGCCGGCCCCACCAAGCAGGCCCAGCCGACCGATCACCACGGGCCAAGCCAGTGCCGCCGACACGATCACCGCCATCGCCAGACTTTCGTGGGGCGGCAGAAACAGGTTGCCCAGGGCCAGTGCCACCACCGGCACGCTTGCCGCCAGCATCGTCGAGGGGAAGATCGCCCCGGCCGCGAGCGAGACGGCTGCGAGCGGCGTGACGTGCGCCACCGGCTGCCAGGCCCGACCCACGACGGCGAGCGCCACCAGGAACAGCCAGAGCACGGCCAGCATCACCGGCGAGAGGTGGCGATCATCGAACCCGCCGCGAGCGGGCTGGCCGACGTAAGCATCGGCGGGGCGGGCGAGTTCATTCATCACGGCAGCCGCAACCTCCCTGGCGGTGAGCGCCCTGTGGCGGGCGAAAACTCCCGATACACTAGCGGTTTTCCGGCCCCAGGCAAGCAACACCCGCCCCCATGCCCGCCACCGCCCGGGAATTCCCCACCCTCGCGATCGAGCGGCAGGCCGACGGGACGGTCGAGCTGAGCTTCGTGGTCCCGGACCACCGCCACAACGTCCTCACCCGGCAGGTGTTCGCCGACCTGGCGGCAGCCCTCGACGAACTGGCGCAGGGCCCGCGACCTCGGGGCCTGATCCTGCGGTCGGGCCGCGAGGGATCATTCTTCGCCGGCGCGGATCTCGACCGCCTCGACACGCTTGCCACGCTTCCTCCGACCGAGGTCGCAAGGCTCTGCGACGCCGGCAAGGAACTGTTCCAGCGGCTCTCGGCAGAGTGGCCGACCGTGGCGGTGATCGACGGGGCGTGTCTCGGTGGCGGCTTGGAACTGGCGCTCGCCTGCGACCTGCG
>JBJTPO010000113.1:0-2464 GCA_046075145.1 Planctomycetota bacterium | reverse complement strand
CGAGCGGCACCGGCTGCGTCAGGCCGGGATAGGTGAACTGCGTCGCGGTCGAGCCGGTCGCCAGCGGCGGGCTCCAGGTGTTTCCGGAGTCATCTGACGTGCGCACCACATACCCCGTGACGGGAATCGCGGTGTTGGCCGGCGGGAGCCAGGAGAGGGCGACCGCCTGGTAGGCGGGCGTGCCCACGACATCGGTCACGGCCCCGGGGTCGAGCAGCGGTTGAATGAGCGGCGACACCTGCGACCAGGGCCCCGCACCTGCGGCGTTGATCGCAGCCACCTCGAAGATGTAGCCCGCCTGGCTCGTCAGGCCGGTCACAGTGAACGAGGTGGCCGTCGACCCGGTGTTGGGCATTTGTGCCCACGATCCGCCGCCATCGGTGGAGAAGCGGATGAAGTAGCCCGTGATCGGCGCTCCGCCGGTCTGCGTTGGCGCGGACCATGACAGCGCCACTGACTCGTAGCCCGGCACGCCCGCGACGTTCGTCGGCGCGGCGGGCGCGGAGGTCACGGCGACCGGCTGGCTGCTCGCCGAGGGGGGCCCAGTCAGCGTCTGGTTGACCGCCGACACCCGGAAGACGTACGTGCCGAAAGGAAGCGATCCGGTGGCGGACGTCTGCGACGCCGGCACCGTAGCCCAGAGCGTCCAGGACTGCCCGTTGTTGCTCGACCAGCCGACGACGTAGTTCACCAGCGGCGACGACCCGAACGACGAGGGGGCGGCCCACGTCACCGTCGCCGTGCCGGGGCCACCGACGGCGGAGGTGATTGTTGGCGCGGTCGGCGCTGTCGGCCCCACGGGAACGACGGTGGCCGTCGTGGACGTCGTCGAGACGAGCGGCGCCCCGAATGCCGGCAGGGCAAGGGTCGCGGAAATGGTGAATGGGAAAACACCCGTTGCCTGCGGAGTGCCGGCGACCACGCCGGTCGAGCCGTCGAGGGACATCCCCGGCGGCAGGATGCCCGACACCACCGCATACGTCGCCGCCGGTCCCGCGTTGTAGCTCCAGGAGGTGGGCTGGCCCGCCCCGATCGTCGTCGTCGGCTGGGTGCCGTCGAAGGTGAGGTAGGAGAGCGTGACCCCGGGCGTGAACTGGCCGTTGTTGGTGGTGTCAACCGTCCCGGTCACGTACGTCGGATTGGCGTAGCTCTGTCCACCGCCGCCTCCGCCGCCAGCCGCGACCTGGGCGCTTACCGTCCACGCCTGGCCGGCGCCGCCGCCCGCTCCCGAGTTCCAGCCGCCGCCGCCGCCGCCGCCCGCGCCGTCGTCGCCGTTGCTCGTGCTTTCGCCGTTGGCTCCGACGGGGCCGCTGACCGCCCCGCCTGCCCCGCCCGTGCCACCATCGGAGCCCGATCCCGTCGCCTGGCCCACCTGGCCCGACCACGCCACCAGACCTCCGGCTCCGCCGACTCCGCCGTACATCGTGGTGCCCAGGTTCGTGCCGTTGCCGCCGAACCCGCCGCCACCTCCGGCGACGACGAGGGCCTGGGAGGCCGCCACGCCCGGCAGTCGGATGTCGCTGGCACCGCCGCCGCCGCCGCCGACCTGCAGGCCGCCGTTCTCGTGCCAGCCACCGTTGCCGCCGCCGTTCCAGCCGCCGACGCCCGTCGTGCCCTGGTTGGCCCCGTTGCCGCCCACGTTGACCTCGAGCGCGCTCGCGCCGGTCGGGATGGTGAGTGTCCCACTGAGCTGATTTGGCTGCACCGAAGGCCCACCCAAGCCACCACCGAATCCGCCCGTGGCGAGAAAGCCGATGCTCTGCACGCCGGCGGGGACAGCCCAGGTCTGGGCTCCGCCCGTGGAAACGAAGTTGACGGAGTTCGTCGAGAGCGCGATCCGGGCCTCCAGCCGCTCGAGCTGCGCAAGGCCGAGCCGCTGGCGGCGACGACGAACAGAGCGAACTCGCATGAGACTCACGACTCCAGAGGGTAGAGCGCTGACGAGCGTCCAGGCCGGCTCCCACACCCATCCCGGGTCAGTTGCCTCCCTGAAATCTCTTGGCCGTTAAGTTCTTATCCCGAATCGTGAAATGCAAGTTTTGGGGCGTGTGAGGAACCGCCGGCCCGACGTTTCGGTGGCGTTCGCCGAGCGCGGAGCCTGTGCCCGAAGGCTTGTGGTGGCGGCGCCGAGTGGGCTTGGGCCCCCACGGGGCCGCTGGAGGCCGCCACGCCAAATCCGAACCTGCGGGCCGTCGATCCCGCGATTTCGGTCCCGCCCGATTGCAATCCTTACCCCTGGAGGCCAGCCTTCGATGCGCTCATCTCCCGGCACCGCCCGCGCCCTCCCGGCGACACGTTCGGCGATCGGCCTCGAGCGGCTGGAGTGCCGGGCCCTGCGCGCGCTTTCCGAGGGCGATATGCCCCGCGAGCCGACCACGACCAGCCTGGCACACACATATTGTTTAAGGACAAATAATACGTACACGTACAATGATATACATAAATATTGTAAGTCTAATCACAG
>JBJTPO010000112.1:0-6844 GCA_046075145.1 Planctomycetota bacterium | reverse complement strand
GCGGGCTCGACCTCGGGCGGTTCGGGCATGATCTCGGCGGCCTCCCAGGCCGACTCGCCCAGCGAATCGCCCGCCCGCGCCAGGCAGATCGTCTCGCGATGCTCGTCGATGCCGGCGGCGGTGAGCGAGTAGCGGACGATCGCCCGGCCGAGCACGTGGGGCTCGTAGTGGATGCGGCCGTCGGGGGCAGGCGGCCCGCTCGGCGCGAAGAACACCTCCCGCACGCCGGGCGGCAGGATCGGCCGCGGTCCGCCGGCGAACACCGTTCCCGAAACCTCGGCCTCGGGCTTCACCGGCGGCGCCGCGCGATCGGCGGCGGAGAGCCGACGGATCTCCTCCTTCAAGAGCGGCCCGCGGAGATACGACATGGTCCACCGCGTCTGGAAGAGTGTCTCCTCGTCGCCGTGGACGGAGTGCATCAAGAACCGCCGCTGCTCCAGGCCCGAGAGCAGCCGGTCGAGCCGGGCCCGGTCGAACGAACCGCCGGCGGTGGCGGCCGCCCCCTCGAGGCCGTCGAGCACCCGAGCCTTGTCGCGGGCGGTCTGAAGTCGGCCCAGAAACCAGAGGCCGGCGTTGGAGAGCCCCTTATAATCCAGATCGACGGGGTTCTGCGTCGCGAGCACCACGCCCAGGCCGTAGGCGCGGGCCTGCTTCATGAGCGTGAGGATCGGCGTCTTGCTGGGCGGGTTGGCGACCGGCGGCACGTAGCCGAAGACCTCGTCCATCAGGAACAGCGCCTTGAGCGACGAGGTGCCCCCCTGCGACCGCATCCAAGCGACCGTCTGCCCGGCGAGGAGCGTGACGAAGGCCATCCGCTGGGCCTCGGCGAGGTGCGCGATCGAGACCACCGCCACGCGAGGCTTGCCGGTGGGCGACCAGAGCAGGCGGCCGACATCGAGCGGCTCCCCTTCGAGCCAGGTCTCGAACCCGGGGGCGGCGGCCACCGTGTTGAGGCGGGTGGCGAGTTGGAAGCGGTCACCGGCCGGATAGAAGTTTTCCAGGTCGAGGAAGCCGACGCGGTCGATCGGCGGCGTGGGGATCGTCCGCACGAGCGTGCCGAAGTCGACCTTCTGGCCGCTCTTCCACAGGCTCTCGACGATGGTGGAGAGGAGCACGTGGTCGCGGCTCGTGCCCGGCTCGGCGTCGATGCCGACGAGCGCCAGGATGCCCGAGACGAGCGACTCGATCCGCTCGCGGCGGGCCTCCGGATCGGCGAGCACCTCCGGCGGCGGCGTGTCGAGGCTGCCGAGCATCGCCAGCGGCCGGCCGCTGCGGCTGCCCGGCGTGTAGACGGCGAACTCGGCCGCCTCGTGGAGCCGGCGGATCCGCTCGCCCGACTGGCCGGAGGCGGCGAGACCGGCCGACCACGTCTGGGCCGTGCGGGCGGCGAGGTCTTCGAGCGAGATGCTCTCCCGCCGGGCGGCCTCGGGATCAACCCAGGGGAGGAAGTCGGCCGGCGCGAGATTCGGGAACGACAGCAGGACGTTCGCCAGATCCCCCTTGGGATCGATCACGAGCGTGGGGATGCCGTCGAGGGCGGCCTCTTCGATCAGGCCCACGAGCAGGCCCGTCTTGCCGCTGCCGGTCATGCCGACGCAGATCGCGTGGGTCGTGAACCGTCGCGCGTCGATGAGCAGGGGTGTGCCGGTGGAGCGGCCCGCGTCGTCGCAGGTGGTGCCGAGGTAGAAGACGCCGAGCCCCTCGATCGCGCCGGCGAGATCGACCTCCGCCTGCCGTCGGACGCTCTTCGTGCCGCTTGCCGCCTTCGCCATCGTGATGGGCCTCCGCTCGCGCCGCCGCACCCCTGCGGCCGGCGACCACGATTCGACGCGGCGGCGGGGTTTCCTGCAAGCGGCCGGGCGGTCACCGGCGGCGGCGGTCGCGGCAGGGGGGCGGGGCGGCGAGCGTGATCACGAGCACCTCCTCTCCCGTGACCGGCGAAATGTCGTGGTGGAGCGTGACGGGTGCGGCCCCGGCCGCCTCGCGGACGAGCTGCTCGAGCAGTTGACGGCCCGCGAGCACGAGGTGGCTGCGGAGCTGCTTCAGCAGTTCCGCCCCCTTCCCGTTGCCCGGCCCGTGGCCGTCGATCAGACGCTGCTCGGCGGCGGTGAGCACGCCCTCGAGATGGACGAAGAGGCGGTTTTCGACGAGATGCGCGTGGATCGTGCGGGGGCCGCGGCCCATGAACTCCTGCTGAAACCGCGACACGGCATCGCAGACGGCAGCCTCGATCTCACCCTGCGACTTGATGGCCCGCATGCTTGGTTCCTGGCGGCTTGGGCGGCGTTGGTGGCCGCCGCTCGAAGGCTGTTGGTCCGACAAGCCGGCGCCGGCGGCGTTCGCCCCTTGCCGCCGGCGCCGAACCCGCCGGAACGCCAGATGCCCCCCATAAAGAGGGGATTCTGTCTAGGAAAGTGTTCGTCATCCGGGGGGCGGGAACATGAGCGGTTTTCCCCTGCGGGCAAGTCGGCGGGGTGTCCGCTGCTGCCGTCGCCGGCTCGCGGTCGGGAAATCTCGGCGCGCAGGGGCCAGCCGGCTCCGCGACTGGTCTGCGACTCCGGAGGCCCCCACCATCCCGCCAAGGTTCCCCTGGGAGAAAAAACTTTTGACCTAGGAAGCGGCCGCAGGAACCGCGGCCGCCCGCTGCAAGGAGGCACCCGCCATGGACTGGCGTGGCCCGTTCGCGATCCGGCCGTCGTCGCCCCGTGCTCGTTCCTCGGCCCTCCGGCGGGCTCCACGGCCGCTCGCCGGCCCGGAGCGACTCGATCCGCGGCAGTTGCTGACGGGCGACCTCGTGGCGTCGGCGTCGGTCATCCCCAACGACCCGTCGTTCGCCGTCGAGTGGGGGCTCGCGAACAGCGGCCAGTATGCCGGCACGCCGGGCAACGACATCGGCGCGGCCGGAGCCTGGCAGTTCACGACCGGCTCGCGGAGCGTGGTGGTGGCGGTGATCGACTCCGGCATCGACCTCACCCACCCCGACCTCGCGGCCAACCTGTGGGTGAACCCCGGGGAGATCGCGGGCGACGGGATCGACAACGACGGCAACGGCTTCGTCGACGACATTCACGGCTGGGATTTCGTGGACAACGACGCGGTGCCCCAGGACGGCTTCGGCCACGGCACCCACGTGGCCGGGATCATCGGCGCCGTGGGCAACAACGGCGTCGGGGTGACGGGCGTCAACTGGCAGGTGTCGATCATGGTGCTGCGGATCCAGGACGACCGCGGCGCGGGCAGCACCAGCGCCATGCTCGGGGCCCTTCGCTATGCCACGATGATGCGGCGCGACCACGGCATCATGATCGTGGCCAGCAACAACAGCTGGGACGCGCCGGCCGGCTATTCGGGCGTGGTGGAGCAGGCGATCCGCGAGCATGGCGAGGCGGGCATCACGTTCGTGGCCGCGGCCGGCAACAACGCGACGAACACCGACGTCACGCCGACGTATCCGGGCGGCTACGACCTGCCCAACGTGATCACCGTCGCCTCGCTCACGCCCCTGGGCGGGCTGGCGGCGTCGTCGAACTACGGCGCCTTGAGGGTGGACGTGGCCGCCCCGGGCACGGTCATCCAGTCGACCTACAAGAACGGGGGCTACGCGCTGCTTTCCGGCACCTCGATGGCGGCGCCGCACGTGACGGGGGTGGTGGCGCTCCTGGCCACGGCGAAGCCCGGGATCACGGTGGCCGAGATTCGGACCGCGATCCTCGGCACGGCCACGCCGCTCGAGTCACTGGCCGGCAAGGTGGCGACCGGCCGGCTCAATGCCTTCGCGGCCCTGGGATCGCTGGGCGTCGCGCCGCAGACGCCACCACCGCCGACCGCGCCGATCGTGGTTCTGCCCGTGACGGTCACGCCCCCCATCGTCGCCGCGACCGACGTGAGCCTGCGGGTGCTGGCCGATGTGCGTCACGGCGGCTCCGTGGGGCTCTACGCCCGGCACGATCCCGAGAGCGGCGCCCGGGTGATGGCCGAATTGTTTCGCACGGCCGGACGATTCCGGGCCCGGATCATGGTGCACGACGGCTCCAGTTGGCGGGTCGTGGCGGCCCGCTGGGTGGCCGGCGGCTACGGCTGGTTGCGATTCGACGTGATCGGGGGCAGCGTGCGGATGACGTTTCAAGGCCGGCTGGTGCTGGCGGCGCGGCCCGCCACGCTGCTCGCGGCCGGTGGAAGCGGCCTCCAGGTGTCGGGTGTGCACGCTCGAGCCAGCAACTTCGCGGTGACGCCCCGAGTGTGAGCGGGTGGCATCCGCGGGGCCGTGCGACCACGGCGAGTGTCCAGCGAACGAACGGAGCCCGGGAAACCCACGCCGGAAAAATCTGCTTGCGTTCCCCAAACCCCCCAAATAGAATCCGGCACGTTCCGCGGAGGTGAGGCCAAGCAAAGGCTCATTGCCGCGGAAAACAACCTGAAAACACGTTCCCACGAACGGAAGACGGGACGAGGGGCAGACCGGCACCGCCGGAAGGTCCGTCGCAACGTAAGCCGGCGCGAGAGGAAGCCTCCGGGCAGTCTCTCACGCCGGCTTTTTTTATTGGCCGTTCGGGGTGCGCGGCACCCAGACAGCCGATCGTCCGTCCGATTTCAGCTCCCATCGCAGCCCACTCCTTCGACGGCGGATTTCCCGATGACAGCCCAGGCATTCCGCTCCGAGCCGTGGCCGGCATATCCACCCGCGGTCAGGCCGGCCTCCACCGGGCTTGCGGCCCTCGAGCCCTCCATGCGATCGGCCGCCGCCGACGTGGCCGACGGCTGGCTGGCGCGGCAGGTGGCCCGCGCCGCCGGCTCCTTCGAGCACGGTCTGCTGGGCCGCGCGCCGACGAGCGTCACGGTCGTGGGCACGGGGCCGTGGATGGTGGTGCAGCTGCACGAGCCCTTCTCGCCGCTGGAACGGCAATTGGCCGCCGCGGGTGAAGCCGGGGCCCGCCGCGTCTGTGAGTTTCACCACGGCCTGTTCGATCGCACCGCCGAGGCGCTCTGCGAGCACGTGCGGCTGGCGACGGGCGTCGCGCTCGCCGCGGCGATCGCCCACGTCGACACCGCGTCCGGCAGCGTGCTCAAGACGCTGACGACGAGCGCCGAGGTCGACCTGTTCCTGCTGGGTGCCGGCGTGCCGGCGCTCGGCGTGCCCGTGAACGACCACCGCCGCGCATCGAACCCGGCGCCACGCCGGGCCATGAAGCAACGATCTGGATCCAGTCGGACGGCCGGCATCGGAGCCGACCGCCGCTGATTTCTACCCGGAGGGAACCGCAACCATGAGGAAGGTGAACCATGTTGGTGCTGACGAGGAAGAACCGCGAGAGCGTCGTGATCGGCCAGCCCGGTGAGATGCAGATCGCGCTGGAGATCACGGTCCTGGAGATCGAGGGGGGCCGGGTGCGCCTCGGCTTCAAGGCCGACAACAAGCTGCCGATCCATCGCCGCGAGGTCTGGGACCGGATCTGCAACGGCCATGGCAACGGCAACGGCATCACGCAGGCCGATGGTCGTGGGGACGGCCGGGTCGATGGTCGCGTGGATGGCGCGCTCGGGGGCCAGCCGCTGGCGGCGGCGCTGGCGCGGATGGAGGGCCGGCGGCAGTCCGGTGGCTGACATCCCGCGAGAGACCAGCATGAAATCCCAAGGCGAGATCGAGGCTGCGGTCTGCGACGGCATCTCCAGGTTTCAGCAGGAGTTCATCGGCCGGGGCCCACGTGACATCCACGCCCACCTGATCGGCAACCTGCTCGTGGTCAGGCTGCAGGGGGTGCTCACGCCGGCCGAGCGGCAGCTGATCTCCCCGCGACCGGGGCCCGCCGGCAACGGCGGCCCGGCCGCGGATGGCCACACGGGCAACGGCGACGGCCATGCCAACGGGGAGCATGGGAACGGCCGTGCGCTCCTCAAGCAGGTGCGGGCCCACATGGTGGCCACGGGCCGGTCGCGGCTCGAGGAGGTTGTCTGCGGGGCCACGGGCGTGGGGATGGTGAGCGTGCACCACGACATCTCGACGGTCACCGGCGAGGAGGTGATCGTGTTCTCGCTCGCCGATCCCCCCGCCTGCCGGACGAAGAAGGCAAAGGCGTGACCTGGCCGACTCGGTGCTGACCGTGGCCGCGGCCAGTTCACGGGCCGGGTTCGGGGGAGTGCGGTTCGGTGTCGCGTTCGTGCCGAAGGAAGAAGACATCCACGAAGCCGCCGGCCAGTTCGTGGGTCGGCAGCCAGAGCCGTTCGCCGTCGTCGAGGAGCGGCAGCGGCGCGAACGGATCGCGGGGCACCCGCGGCTTGGTGGGCGGCCCGTCGCCCGCGAGCGGAAGTTCATAAAGCACGACCTGATAGTCACCGCTGTTGGCGGCGAACCAGATCCGCGTGGCGTCGGCCGCGAGCACCGCACGGCCGCCGCCCTGGAAACCCTTTTTTCTCGGCCAGGCGACCGTGCGGACCGGCGCGCCCGCGTCGTCGATCCAGGTGGCGCCGAGGTTGTGGAGGAGCACGAAGCCGCCGGCGGGCAGCGCCACGACGTCGAGCGCGTTGAACCGCCTCAGTCCCTGGAGCACGTTTCGCACGTCGAGCCCCTCGGCGGCGACGTGGGCGACGAGCCGCTCCCGGAGGTCGAGCCAGCGGCCGGTTTCACGGTCGAGGAGCGTGCAGAACGGCGACACGCCAGAGTTATAGCCGGCGACGACGACGGCCTTCCGCGTGCAGGCGACGCGGCGCGCGACCGGCCGGAGCGGCCCGGCCGTGAAGCTGGGCACGCTCCGCGCGAGCCACGTGCCCCGCTCGCGCCACACGATTCGTGGCGGCTCGATCGCGTGGCCGCTCGCCGCGACCGGCACGCCGTCGGGATCGACGTCGA
>JBJTPO010000111.1:0-1415 GCA_046075145.1 Planctomycetota bacterium | reverse complement strand
CGGGGCTCCGCCGGCGAGCGGAATCCCCAGCGCAACCCCTTCGAGGGCATGTTTCCCGACGGGCTGCCCGAAGGCCTCGAGTTCAACCTTCCCGAGGGCCGGATGCCCGGCCGCTCCGGCGTGGGGTCGGGCGTGATCGTCTCCGACGACGGCCTCGTGATCACCAACAACCACGTGGTCGAGGGGGCCGACGAGGTGATCGTGGAGCTGGCCGACGGCCGTGAGTTCAAGGCGGCCGAGATCAAGACCGATCCCGAGAGCGACCTGGCGGTGATCAAGCTCGCCGACGCCCGCGGGTTGCCCGTGGCCAAGCTGGGCGATTCCGACAAGCTCTCGATCGGCGACTGGGTGATCGCGATCGGCAATCCGTTCGAGCTGGAGACGACCGTGAGCGCGGGGATCATCAGCGGCAAGGGCCGGGAGTTGGGCTCGATCCGTCGGGCGCAGTTCCTCCAGACCGACGCCGCCATCAACCCCGGCAACTCCGGCGGTCCACTCGTGAACCTCAACGGCGAAGTCGTGGGCATCAACACTGCCATCGCCTCCAACAGCGGGGGCTACCAGGGCATCGGGTTCGCGATCCCGGTGAACCTCGCCAAGTGGGTCACAGGGCAGCTGATCGACAAGGGCGCCGTGGAGCGGGCCTTCATCGGCGTGCAGATGGGGCCGCTGGACCGGCGCATGGCGGAGAAGCTTGGCGTGGCCGACCGCAAGGGAGTGCTCGTGAGCGACGTGGTGCCCAAGTCGCCGGCAGCGGTCGCCGGCGTGCAGCCGCTCGATGTGATCACCGGCTTCGACGGCCAGCCGATCGACGGCCCGCGCACCCTGCAGGAGATGGTCGAGCGGTCGGCGCTCGACCGGGCCCACAAGCTGACCGTGCTGAGGGACGGCAAGGCGGTCACGCTCGAGGTGAAGGTCAAGCCCCTGCCCCGCGACCTTGCGGCCGCGCCGATGGAGAAGGCACCGCCGGCTGAGGCTGGGGCCGAGACCTTCTACGCGGCAGACTTCGGGATCGAGGTCCGGTCCAAGGACTCCGTCGCCGAGGAGGCCTACGCCGAGTTCGATGGCGTGCTCGTGGACCGCGTCGATTCCGACGGCCTGGCGGCCGAAGCCGGGATCGGACCGGGGATGCTCGTCCGCAAGGTGGGCCGGACGCCCGTGACGTCGGTGGCGGAGTTCGCCGCGGCCATCGAGAAGGAGTCTGCGGCAGACGGCGTGGTGCTCCAGATCCGCACGCCCCGCGGCAACTCGGTGGTGCTCTTGAAAAACGGGTAGGCCGCGGGGCAGGCTCTTCGCCCATGGCCACCCTCGGCGTCAACATCGACCACGTCGCCACGATCCGGCAGGCCCGCCGTACGGTCGAGCCCGACCCGGTCTGGGCGGCGGCCGCGGCAGAGCTCGGCGGGGCGGACGCG
>JBJTPO010000110.1:0-5054 GCA_046075145.1 Planctomycetota bacterium | reverse complement strand
CCACAAGACCCGGAACACGCCCAAGTGCGCCACGACCGTCGTCCTCGACATGAGCGGCTCGATGCGGTACGGCAGGCTGTATGTCGACGTCAAGAAGATGGCGCTCGCCCTCCAGGGGCTCGTGCAGCGGGAGTATCCCGGCGACTTCCTCCAGTTCATCGAGATGTACTCGTTCGCCCGGCCGCGGCCGGCCGGCGAGATCGTCAAGCTCCTGCCCAAGCCGGTCACGATCTTCGACTCGGTGGTGCGGCTGCGGGCCGACATGTCCGACCCGCGGATCGCCGAGAGCGACGTGCCGCCGCACTTCACCAACATTCAGCACGCGCTCCAGCTCTCGCGGCAGCACCTGGCCCGCCAGGACACGCCCAACCGCCAGGTGATCCTGATCACCGACGGACTGCCCACGGCCCACTTCGAGGGCAGCCAGCTCTACCTCCTTTATCCGCCGCACAAGCGGACGGAGGAGGCGACGCTCCGCGAGGCCGACGCCTGCCGCCGTGAGGGGATCACGATCAACCTGTTCCTGCTCTCGGGCTGGTCGCAGTCGCGGGAAGACATCCAGTTCGCCTACCGGCTGGCCGAGCGGGCGAGGGGCCGGGTGTTCTTCACGGCCGGCCGCGAACTCGACCGCTACGTCGTCTGGGACTACCTCGCCCGCCGCCGCTCGATCCTGGGATGAGCCGCGGCCCGACTCTTGCAGCCGTCGCATCGGCTCACGCGGCACATGCCTAGCGGCCGTCACACAAGCCCCCTTGCGAAAGCAAGGGGGATGACGCACGTCATGCGTTCTGGCATGGTACTCAGGTTATCGGGCATGGCTCGCGTCATCCCCCCGGCTCGCGCCGGGGAGCTTTGATGGCCGCCGCACTCCCTTGCCTGACCGGTGCTGGTCATCCTGAATGAGCGTCGAGATCCCTTTGATGTTCCCCGCACCGCTGCTCGCCGCCGGCGCGGAATCCAGCCTCAGGCCGCTCCTCGTGCAGTTGGTCGTCATCATCCTGGCGGCCAGGTTCGGCGCGGTCGTGGCCCGCCGCTTCCGGCAGCCCGCGGTCGTGGGCGAGATCATGGCCGGGCTTGTGCTGGGCCCGTCGGCGTTCGGCGCCCTCGCCCCAGAAGCCTTTCACGCGGTCTTCGGCGCGGCCGGCGGTGGAGCCGGACTCGACGCCTCCCTCACCAGCTTCAGCCAGGTGGGCCTGGTGCTGCTCCTGTTCCTGATCGGCATCGAGTTCGACTTTTCGCACATCCGGCGCCAGGGTCGGCTCGCCGCCGCGGTATCGGCCTCGGGCGTGCTCGTGCCCTTCGGGCTGGGGCTCGGCCTCGGCTGGGCGATGTCGCCGCGGCTCGAGTCCCTTGGGGCGACCGGGCCGATCGACCCGCGTTCGTTCGCCCTGTTCCTGGGCACCGCGATGTCGATCACCGCGATCCCGATCCTGGGCCGGATCCTGATCGAGATGGGCCTCCAGCACACACCGCTGGGAGCGACCGTGATCGCGGCGGCCGCCTGCGACGACGCCATCGGCTGGACGCTTCTGGCGGCAGTCTCGGCGGGTGCCGTGGGAGGCTTCGAGGCGTTTGGTGTCGTGAAGATGGTGGCGGCAACCGCGATCTTCGCGGCGTTCGCCATGCTCGTCGTGCGGCCACTCGTGCTGCCACGGCTCGAGCGGGCGGTCGGTCCTTCAGGCCGGCTGCCCGTCGGCTGGCTGTCGGTGGTGCTTGCCCTGGTGCTCGTGGCCGCATGGGTCACGAGCCAGATCGGAATCTTCGCGATCTTCGGAGCGTTTCTGCTGGGAGCATCGCTCTCGGGTTCGCCGCGGGTTCGCGAAGCCGTCGCCGCCCACTTCACCGACTTCGTGACCGTGTTCTTCCTGCCGATCTTTTTCACCTTCACGGGCCTGCGGACCTCGATCGGCTCGCTGGCCGGCCCGGAGGCCTGGGGCTGGTGCGCGGCGGTGTTCGCGGTGGCGGTGATCGGCAAGTGGGGCGGCTGCGGAGTCGCCGCCCGGCTTGGCGGCATGCCGGCGGGCGAGGCGGCCTGCGTGGGCGTGCTGATGAACACCCGCGCGCTGATGGAACTGATCGTCGTGAACGTGGGCATGGACCTGGGTGTGATCCCGCCGTCGGTCTACTGCATGCTCGTCCTGATGGCGATCGGCACGACGCTGATGGCGACCCCGCTGGCCACCCGCCTGCTCCGCGGCAGTCCGTACGAGGAGACGCTCGTCGCGAGCGGCTTCCTCAGGTGCCCGGCGAGCCAGTGAGGCCGGCATCTGCCGGCGGGATGCCCAGCCGACGCCAGCCGGCCCGCCGCTCCCGCCAGAGCATGGCGGCCGAGCCGGCGGCGGCGGCGGCGGCGAGCGTGGCGAGCGTCCACGCGGGGACGATCCGGCCGGGGGCGACAGCCTCGCGATCGGCAGCCCGCTCCGCCAGGTCCATCGGCGGGAGCCCCTCGGCGCGCCGCTGCCGCTCGGCCGCCGCCTGCTCCCGGCCGAGGTACCGCCCCTCGAGCTGCCGCTGTCGCCAGTCCCATTTGGGACCGATCACGGCGATCGCCACCAGGGACATCAGCGAAAACATGCACGCCCAGAACCAGCCGCTGTCGGTCAGCGGTGGCCGTTTCGGCGGGAAGTCGCTCGATCGCTCTGAGGCGGACAAATCGTGGTTTCCCGGGGTCCCTTCGGATGCCGAGATGTTTTTCGCATACAGACTTGTCAGAAATCCGATCAGGGATACAGTGAGGGTATGCCGCAAGACAAGGAACATCCAGAGTCGCAACCTTTCGAGCCGCGTTCCGGCGACGCGGCGGTCATCGACCTCCTGCGGCTCCGCGATACCCAGGGCATCAGCGACCTCGCCGAGGCGCTCGGTGTCACCGCCACGGCCATCCGGCAGCGACTCGACCGGCTGATGAGGCGGGGGATCGTTGAGCGATCGGCGGTCTCCAAGCCGCGGGGCCGCCCGGCCCACGCCTATCGCCTGACCGAGGCCGGACGAAAACTCGGTGGCGACAACTTTCGTGACTTGGCCCTTGTTTTGTGGCGTGAAATCCGGGGTGTTCGCGATCCGGCCGTACGGTCGGGCTTGCTTGGTCGGATCGGTTCGGCCTTGGCCGAGACCTACCGACGCGAGGTGACGGGCACCGGGGCGGCAGCCCGGCTCGAGAGCGTCGCGGCGATCCTCCGCGACCGGAACATCTGCTGCACGGTAGACGCTCCCAGCGCGACCGGCGACCTGCCCGTGCTCACCAGCCACGCCTGCCCCTACCCCGACCTCGCCGAGCAGGATCGGGGCATCTGCGCCGCCGAACGGCTCATGCTCCAGGATCTCGTGGGCACGGACGTGCGCCTGGCCGAGTGCCGGCTCGACGGAGGCTCGGTGTGCCGGTTCATCGCCGGAGAGCGCGACGACGCCACCGCGGAAGCCGGCACTTGCACGTCTGGCGGTTAACGCGTCGAATGACTCACGGTGTCCCGATTTCACTCAGCAACATCAGCCAAAAATCCGCTCCGGAGCCACCCCCATGACCGTGACCACCCTCCAGCCCCCCGCCGTGCCCGCCGCCGGAGGACGCCCCTGGATCGAGGGCCGGTTCGAGGAGAACCTCGTGCTCACGACGGTTGAGCAGGCGATCAACTGGGCCCGCCAGTCGAGCATCTGGCCGATGACCTTCGGCCTGGCGTGCTGTGCGATCGAGATGATGGCCGCCGGTGCGAGCCGCTACGACCTCGACCGGTTCGGGGCCGGGGCCTTCCGGGCCACGCCGCGACAGGCGGATCTCATGATCGTGGCCGGCACGGTCACCTACAAGATGGCCAGCCGGGTGCGCCGGCTCTACAACCTGATGCCCGATCCCAAGTACGTGATCGCGATGGGCGCCTGCACGACCGGCGGTGGCACGTACTTCAAGTGGGGCTATCACGTCGTCAAGGGCGTGGATCTCGTCGTGCCCGTCGACGTCTACGTGCCCGGCTGCCCGCCTCGCCCGGAGAGCCTGCTCGAGGGGCTGATGCGGATCCAGGACAAGATCCAGGGCCAACGGATCGCGAAGCGGAAGGACGGGCGGGGCAAGGTCGCCGACGAACTGCCCGTGCCACACCACTCGTGCTACGTGGCCCCCGCGGTGGCCGGCGACGAACTCGTCTTCGACCACCAGAAGCTCACCGGCTGATCATTCGCTCTCGAGCCGAGCGTTCCCCACCCCTTCACCTCCCCGCCCTCCCCGAAAGGCACCCGTGTCGATGAGCCCCGCAAAGGACAGGATCGTCATCAAGAATCTCCACGTCAGCGTGGGCGGCCATGAGATCCTCCGCGGCGTCGACCTGGAGATCGGCCGCGGTGAGACGCATGCCCTGATGGGACCCAACGGCTCCGGGAAGAGCACGCTCGGCTACGCCATCATGGGCCACCCCGGCTACGAGGTGACGGCCGGCTCGATCGAGTTGGTCGACGCCGACGGCACGCGGCACGACGTTCTGGCGATGGAGCCCGACGAGCGGGCCCGGCTCGGGATCTTCCTGGCCTTCCAGCGGCCCATGGCGATCCCCGGCGTCCGGCTGGCCGAGTTCCTCCGCCATGCCGTCACCAACGTCCGCAACCCCGGCCGCAAGGAGGGTGAGGAACTGATGCCGATGAAGGAGTTTCGCGGCGAGCTGAAGACCAAGATGGCCGAACTCTCGATCGACCCGGAGTTCGCCCGGCGGTACGTCAATGACGGCTTTTCCGGCGGCGAGATGAAGCGGGCGGAGATCCTCCAACTCGCGATGCTCCAGCCCCGGTTCGCGATCCTCGACGAGACCGACAGCGGCCTCGACGCCGACGCCGTGCGGCTGGCCAGCGAGAGCATCGCCCGGATCGGCAGCGGCGGCGGCCAGGCGGGCCACCAGATGGGCATCCGGATCATCACCCACCACGAGCAGTTGCTCGAGCACAACATTCCCCTGAAGACCCACGTCATGCTCGGCGGCCGGATTGTGGAGAGCGGCGGGCCGGAACTGGCCGCGGAGCTCCACAAGAAGGGCTACGAGCGGATCAGAGCGGCGTACCCCTAGGCGGCCGCG
>JBJTPO010000109.1:0-4561 GCA_046075145.1 Planctomycetota bacterium | reverse complement strand
GTTGTAGACCTGCAGTGTTACCACAGAGGTTAGCCAATTCGCCTTGCGGGCGGTACATTCCCCGCAGACGCCGTGATCACGTCGGTCGCGGAGCTAACAATCGCGACACCCAGGGCGAAGCGTTGCTCGCCCCGTGTTCCCAGGAGAATTCCATGAGTAGTTCCCAAGGGCCATCGTCAAATAGCCCGACAGCAGAAGAGTTTCAACAAATGTACGACCACTACGCTGCCATGCCTGTCGGCGATCCCGAGTGCCCGGCGTGCTGCGGCTCGGGGTTCTTCCATGATGAAGATTCCTCTGGTCGCTGCGGGTGC
This sequence comes from Planctomycetota bacterium, assembly GCA_046075145.1. Classification (GTDB taxonomy): domain Bacteria; phylum Planctomycetota; class Planctomycetia; order Pirellulales; family UBA1268; genus QWPN01. The sequence continues at coordinate 4,247 of JBJTPO010000109.1, read as the reverse complement.
ATGCCGCCCCTGTTGGTGATTGATCACGAGACCGGCTTCCCGCGTGCCGGAAGTCTGCTTCTCGAGGGTCGCTTGGATGGCCGGCCGATTTCCCGGGAGGAGGCTGAACAACGGCATGAAGAGGGCGCCCAGTTGGCTGACGAAATGTTGGTCGAGATGAAACGCCGGTGGGCCGACATGACGCCTCCCACAGGACCGGCACCGCAAGACACAGATGTTTAGAGCAACTAACGAATCAGCCAAGCAACTAGCCAACCAGCCCATCCCAACCAGGAGTAACGCAGCAATGAGTAACCAAAAAGTCCAAGACAGCAAGCCCGCAAGCCCACCCAAAAAAAGTCCGACGCGCGAGGAGTTTGGGCGGATGTTCATGGCTCGCTTTCGCGAGGCGGGCGCGACCGAGAATCTCGTGTTTCGTACAGACAACTTCAGCGTCGGCGTTGTCGGGCCAGATGGCACTGTCGACGAAGCCAGGGTCATGTGCCTGGAAAATAGCTATCGTGATTATCTGCTTGTGCCGCCGGAGGATCGAGAAGAGGTTCTGAACAAACTTGCACGGGTTAGCCTGCTCGCTAAGAACGTCATCCCGGCGGACTACAGCGAGGCGGTTGAAAACCTGCTGCCCGCTGTTCGGTGCCGCGGTCGTTTTGAACTCGACGTTCTGCAGTCACGGATCGTTGGCGAGGCCTACGACAAGGTGGTAGCAGAGTCGTTCGCTGTTCATCTGGGGATTGCCACGACCTACTCGCTGCCAGACGCGATTGCGACCACGACGGCCGGCAACCTGACCCAATGGGGCGTGACGGCAGAGCAGGCGAGGCAGGCAGCCATGGAGAACCTGCGGCGGCTGCCTTCGCCGTTTACGCGGGTGGACGGAAACCGCGGCATCTTCGAGAGCGCCGCAGATGACGGCTACGATTCGTCACGCATCCTGCTCCCGGAACTCATAGAGAAACTCCCGGTGCGAGGGTTTCACGTCGCGATGGCGCCAGCGACCAGCTATTTTTATGTGGCCGGCTCCGACGATCCAAAGGCGCTCAAGGCCATGGTCGCCCGTGCGGAGGCCGCGATCTACTATCCGCGGCCGATCTCGGGCTATGCGTTCAGGCTCGTGAATGGCCAATGGCACCCCTGGCTACCGGCGCCAGAGCATTTTTTGTACAAGCGGTTCCGGGCGCTGCAGCTCGTGATGGCGTTTTCGACGTACGAGTTCCAGCGAAAACTATTGCACGCTCTCGAGCTGCGGAAACCCGACCCCGAAAGCTGCTTTGTGGCCGGCTTCGGGCTTGATACCCGGAAGTCACCCGTCCCCGAGCGGTCTGCTACCTCTTGGACCCAGGGCGTGCCGACGCTGCTGCCGCACGCCGACGATATCTATTTCGTCCGGGGAACGCCGGAAACAGGCCTCAAGCCAATTGGCCCCGTTTCCTGGAAGCGGGTGATCGAAGTCATGGGCGACCGTATGGAGCCGGTGGGGCTGTATCCGGAGCGGTACCGGGTGCAGACCTTCCCGACCGACCACGAGTTGGCAGCGATGACCAGGGCGTGATTCCAGGCGGGTATGCCAGGTGGCAAGCAGGGCCGGGGCCGGGGCCAGGGCCGGCTGAACGATCAACCCGCGATCACGGCGACGGTGGCCCGGGGCAGCAAGAGCCGCGAACGAGCAACCCGACGAGCAACCCGATTTTTTTCGTTTTCTTATCCAGAGCACAGCAGCAACAGAAAGGCACGAACATGACGACGAAGAAAAGCACGCCCAGTTCGATTTCTTGCAGCCCCCGAGAACGAGCCGGCCAGCAGAGAAGGGCACGTCTTAGGTCCGACGCGTGGCTGTGCGGCGATCCCCACGGCCTGACGATGGTGGTGCCGGTCTTCGAGGCACAAGGATGGCAGGTCGTCAGGGATAATCCGACGTTTATTTATCTTGCCACGACGGGAACCCGCGTACCGAATATTGCGGGGCTGGTGCGCGAGTATCCTGAGGTCGCCATACTCGCCCGTGTTTACAACAAGCGAGACGATAGCCTGACGATCATCGCGGGATCGAAGTTCAACTACACCGAAACTATGGAGGATATGCACGTGTTCAGCCACGCGGAGTATTACGGCGTGTCCGAGGACGCGAACATGTTCGACTACTGATCATCCCAGTCGGTGATCATCGGGTCGCGGGCACGCCGGAAGTGGTGCCCCAGGGCCGAGGAACGTGCGAGACGAGAGACAAGTCCGCCGCCGTCGCCAGGGGCCAACTCACGTCGCCCCCTGCAGAATCCGTCCCGTGAAGACCCGCCACACGAGCGCATAGGCGACACCCCATTCCGGCCCGTGGGCAAGTTCGTCGAATTCAAGATCCGGATCTGGCTCGCTGCTGTTGGGCATCGCGAGCGGGCAGGTGTCGAGCCGGTGATTCCAAGCCCGGGCGTGCGCCCATTCGTGGAGTAGAACTTCCACGGCTGTTTTTTCGTCGAGCCGGTCGGCGATCCGAATCGAGAACCGGCTCCGGCGGCGAGAGCAGGTGCCCTCAAGATGGTCGGGCAGCCAAACCGTGTGGATCACGACCGGATACGCCACCGGGCAGTGCTGGCGAAGCCCGGCGGCCACGCGTTGAAAGAATTCACAACTGGGGTCGGTCATGAAACTTGTGGTGCGCCGGCGGCTGCTCGGCAGGTTGGCTTTCAACACGCCCCCGGTTTCGGACTTCATCCCAGCCCGCCCCCCAGACCCGGCCAGCGGCGGCATGGCTAGCGAAGAAACCTTGCAGCAGATCACGGACGGTGAGGGGCTGAAACTCGGCATGAGCGATGCGGCGGCTTGGCTTGATAGGCAGGCGGGGAGGCGGGCAGGCGGAAAGCAACGCGGGGCTGTGCGAGCCTGCCTTGAGCCTCATCGTAGCGCTGCTGGCCGAGAGCGCAAGCGCATCCTGAATCCTTGACGGCACAACAGGCCCCGCGACACAGATCGGGCCTAAGCGAGCACGCCAGAGCGTCTCAGGGCGCATTGGCTGGGCCGACCATGCCACTCCAATCGGCTCGTGCTACCGCCCCTGCTTCACGTACGTGCCCACTAACTCAGCCTCGCCGAGCACGTGGCCATCGATCCGGGCGAGCAAGTCCCGCTTGGTGACGTCGCCCAGATCGCCGAGCACCGTGTCCAGCGCATAAAGCCGGTGAAAATACCTGTGCCGGCCGACTGGGGGACACGGCCCGCCATAGCCGACTTTTTTCCAGTCGTTCAGGCCTTCGCGCGAACCCTTGGGCAGGTCCTTTTCGCCGGCTCCTTCTGGCAACCCCGAAACATTCACGGGAATGTCGTAGAGCACCCAGTGAACCCAGACGCGTTTCGGCGCAGCGGGATCGGGAGCGTCCGGGTCCTCGACTATCAGGGCCAGACTCTTGGTGCCCTCGGGTATGCCCGTCCACTCAAGCGGCGGCGAAATGTCGTCGCCCTCGCACGTGTATCGCCGCGGGATGGGCTGGCCGTGCTCGAAGGCCGGGGACGTGAGCGTGAGGGCCATGAATCCAGCCTCCTCGGGGCTGGTCGTATTTTCGCGACGACTGGGGCGCGGGGCCAGTCCGGACACGGCGACCACAGGCCCGTAAAATCTCACCATGGACAGCACCCACGGCCACCCCAGAACCCTGCTGGTCTACAAGTCGGTCCATCACCAGAACACCGCCCAAGTAGCCCGCGAAATGGCCGGCGTGCTCGGGGCCGAATGTGTCACGCCGGCCGAGTGCCCCTATTCCCGACTGGCCGGCTGTGAAATTCTGGGGATCGGCTCGGGCATCTATTACGGCCGGCCCCACGACGAACTTCTTCAGTGGGTGCGTGGCCTGCCTGAAAATTCCGCCCGCGACCTGCCAGTCTTCATCTTCACGACCTCGGGGCTGCCCTTCTTGGCGACGTTCTGGCACCGGCCCCTGAAACAGGCTCTGGCCGCCAAGGGCTATCACGTCACCGGAGAGTTCGCCTGCCGGGGATTTGATACGTGGGGGCCGCTCTGGCTGACAGGGGGCCTCAACTGGCGGCACCCTAACGAGCAGGATTTTCAGCGGGCACGGGAGTTCGCCCAGCGGGTTCAGGCGGCGCAACCAGCCCGACGGTGATTTCCCAATTCCATCTATTCAGACTGGCTGGGCACCGACCTGCCGAGCCTACTCGTGCTCGCCCTCTACATGAGCCTCGCCGTCCGGGGCTATCTCGACGTGCAGGGTCATCGGGTGGCAGCAGACCGGGCAGTCTTCGAC
>JBJTPO010000108.1:0-9303 GCA_046075145.1 Planctomycetota bacterium | reverse complement strand
AGCGGCTGCACGAGCCGCTCGAACGCCTCACGTCCCAGCCGCCGCACCGCGAACGCTTCCAGCGACTCCTCCGGCCCCGCCGCCCGCCGCGGCACGAACCGCTCCGCCAGCACCCGCAGCCGGCCCGCCGGGGACAAGAGTGACGAGTGCAGGATGCCCGAGACATGCCCGGGGGCCAGGAGCCGGAATCCCCGCGGCACAGGCACCGCGCGGCCGGCGTGCCAGACCAGGGCCCGCCGAACCCTGGGATCGACGCCCACGAGTTCGCCGTGCAGGCCGAGCCGCTCGACGAGGGCCCGCGCCTCCGGTCGTGCGGCGAGGAAGCAGTCGGCCGAACGCTCCACGAGCCAGCCGTCGCGGCGGACCGTGCCAAGCACGCCACCCACGTGATCGGCCGGCTCGATGATCGTGACATTCGCCGCGGCGGCTCCCTGCCGGTCGATCACCGCCTCGGCTGCCGCCAGGCCGGCGAGTCCGCCGCCCACCACGACAACGTGAGGGGCCGCTGGGTGTTCAGGCTGCGGATCGGGCATCGTCACCTCGAGGATCGCACCATCGTAATCGCGCCGTGGCCGAAAGCCGGTGGGCTGGGGGGGATGGGCTGAGCAAAGTTGGCCAACGCGGCCCCGGCGGCCTCAATGCCGCCATTTCCCCCGGCGGTCTGGTCTGGACTGGCCTGCAGACAGCCTTTAGTGTCCCCGCCGCTCGGGGCCGTGGGCCCGTGGGCTTTCGCCAGGAACGACCAAGGAGATGCCTCGTGGCCACGCTGCGGTACTCGATGTCGCGCCCCCTCCTGCCGCTGTCCTTGGCGGTCTTGCTCACGACCGGTGCCCATGCCGCCGAGGGCGACGAGGGGACCGCTCCGGCCACCCTCCAAGTGCCGGGCTGGCTGCAGTCACTGGGTGATGACACTCCTGCCGGCACCGTTTCGACGACCGGTTCCGAAGCCGACGGCTCGACCGTCGTGCCGGCCGGCGGGATCGAGCCTGCGACTCCACGGGTGCGACAGGTCGCCGACTGGAATGATCCCCGCCCACCGTCGCCGACGACCGCGGCGGTCGGCCCGGCTGCTGCCGTCACCCCGACTCCGGTCAGCCAGCCTCCGGCGAAGGCCACGACGCAGTCAGGCAGTTTCCGCCGCTGGATCTCCGAGCGGGTCGCCTCGCTCCCCAAGTCGCTCGCGGTCTCCCCGCAGACGGAGGCCATCCCGGCCGCCGGCAAGGCTGATGCGGCCGCCGCCGAGGAGCCGGCCAAGCCGACCGTCAATGCTCCCGTCGCGGCGACGCCCGACGAGATGCCAACGCTCTCCATCGACCCGGCCAGCTTCCGGGGAGCGCTGCCGGGCAAGACAAGCCGGGCCGAACTCGACGCCACCTGGGGGCCCCGTGAACCGGTCGTTGAAGGGGACGCCGCGGGAGTGGCCACGTGGAAGATCGCCCCCTTTGAGCGTGTGGAGGTCAGTTTCTCGGGCGACACCGTCGCCACGATCCGCATCAAGCTCGCCGAGCCGATGCCCGTGGCCGACCTCGCCCGCCAGCTCGAGATCGCCGACCTGCGGACCGTGGACATCCGCGACCAGCAGAAGGAGGTCATCGGCGAGGTCTACCCCGAGCGGGGCGTGATTCTCAGCCTCGAGCCCAGCACCCGCCAGGCCACGGCGATCCTGATCGAGCCGCTCGATCCCGACGCCTTCGTGCTGCGGGCCGAGGAAGAACTTGACTCCTGCTCGGCGTATGCCCTCGCCGACCTGCAACACGCCGTCCAGATCGACCCGAATCACGTCCGGGCGCACCGCATGCTGTTGGCCATGGCGAGCGGCCAGGGTCGCTGGAACGAGGCCCTGGGGCACGCCGAGACCTTGGCGCGGCTCGATCCCGACAGCCCGCTGGTGCGCCTCCGGCACGCTGCGGTGCTGCTGGAACTCGACCGCCCGGCAGAGGCCCGCACGATCATCGAGCGGGTGCAGGCCGGCACGGAGCAGCCCCCGCTGGTCGCGGCCCAGGCCTCCCGCCTGCTCGGCCGCGTGGCCCTGGCCGGCAAGGCTCCCGACCACCGCGGCGCCGTCGAGCACTTCACGGCGGCCATCAAGTCGGCCGCACCGCTGCTGACGAAGCCCAACTCGCGGCTCGAGGCGCCCGTCCGGGAGATCCTGCTCGACGCCCACCTCGGCACGGCCCTGGCGATCGCCGAGGGCACGTGGCAGCAAAAGAGCCGCGTGATCCCCAAGTGGATCGTCCGCAGCGAGACCCTCGTCAAGGACTTCGCCGGTGACGAGTCGAATCGGCAGGTGCTCGAACTCCAGCTCTGCCGCGGGGCGCTGGCCGTCGCCGCCGGCTCGACCGAGTCGATCGAGCCGCTGCCGTGGGTCAAGCGGATGCTCGAGCTTCGCGACCAGATGGGAGACACGATGGCCGACCCGTGGCGCCGCCGGCAGATCGATTGGGACGTCGGCCGAGGCCTCGCCGACGCGATCAAGGCCGCCCAGATCCGCGGCGACGCCTCCGACATGCTCGACAACGCCACGCTCACCGCCGCCTACCTGGAGCGGGGCAGCGAGCAGCGCGAACTGACCGACCGCGAGCAGAAGGAGCTGGGCGAGCTGATGTTTCGGATCGGCATCCTGCACAGCCTCCAGCGGGGCGATCACGCCACCGCCGTGACCTGGTTCGACCGGGCCCTTCCGCTCTGGGTGGGCAACGAACGCTTTGCACGCGACGGGGAACTCGGCCGCCTGGGCGAGTCCTACGTGAGCATGGCGATCTCCTATTGGCAGGTCGAGCGACGGGAAGACGCCCTCGAACTCAGCCGACAGGGCGTGGACCTGATGGTGACGGCCGTGGACGAGGGGCAACTCGAGGAGCGAGCCCTGGCCGTGGCCTACGGCAACCTCGCCACGATGCACGCCGAGCAGGGCGACGACGAGCAGTCGCGGAACTACGCCGAGATGGCCAGCCGCGCCGAAGCCTCGGCCGCCACCACCCTCCGCTGACCGCGGACCTGCTGGCCTGCGTCACCCTAAAGCCGTGTATCGTGGGTCGCGCAGGCTCGGGGCTGCCCGTGCCATCTCGCCGGACGCTCCCTGCGGGCATCCTGCCCTCCGGTCGCTCGGAGGAAACCTCGCTCCGCAATCCTGCTGCGCTCGGTTTCCTACGCCGCTCGATTGGCACGGGCAACCCCGAGCAGTCCGTCGATGCGCCACATGAAATGATCCGCGTTTGATTCGCCTCACGCGCGGGCGAGGGGACTGTCCCCTTTCGGCAATCACCGCAGATTCGTCTGCCCGAGCACCGCGCGCCTAAAAGCGCACGAACACGGCCGCCCGGAGGTGCGGCCGGCGGCAGCGGCCGAAGGCCGGAGTGCCGCTAGCCCGCAGGGGCCATGGATGGCCCGGCGGGCGCTATAGAAGGCTCTCGAGCAGAAGCCTCATCTTGCGGAGCTCGGCCACCTGATCGACGCCCTCGATCGGGGGCATGTGGGCGCACAGGGCCCGCGTGTAGCCGACCCGCTGGAGCAGGCTCACGAGCTTGCCATACTCGACGGTGCCCTGGCCGATCCGCACCTGAAACACGTCGGGCTTGGTGTCCCGCAGGTGGACGTGGGCGACGTACTTGAGGATCGCGTCCCAGGAGGCGGGCTTCTTGCTGCCGAAGATGAAGTGGCTGGGGTCGAGCGTGACGGCCAGCCCCGGCACGTTGCGGCAGAGCGAGGCGGTCGTCTCGGCATCCTGCGTCATCCGTCCCGCGGCGGTCTTCACCGCCACGATCCCGCCGAAGCCGGCGGCGATGCCCACGAGCTTGCGGAGCCGCTCGATCTCGCCATTGAAAGGCGTGCCGAGCTCCGACGACTCGACGACCATGGTCACCACCCCGAGCGACTTGGCCAACCGGCAGCAGGCCTCGAACAGGCCGTAGACCGCCGGCGTCTCGGCCGCCGCGAAGGACACCGCCACGGGCCGCAGCCGCTGCAGGTCGCTGCAGGCGGCGACCGCCGCCTCGGGGTCGGCCGCCACGGCGGCCGGCTGGAGGTGTCCGCCCTGCTCGTGCACGTCGAGCTCCACGGCGGTGAACTCGAGCTCCGCCAGCCGCTCCATCGCGGCCGCCAGGGGCATGTCGGGCAGGCATTCCGTGCTGACGCAGACGAACACGTGGTCGCTCCTCTCCTGGCTGGCTCGCGCGGTCCGCTCACGGCGGCCGCAACCGGCAAAAGGTAGCGGCCGGCGCGACAACTCGACAACCGGATTGCCGTCGTGCACACCGCGAGGCCGAGGGCGGTAGGATGGGGGCGGTGGCGCCGGCCGCGCGCCGCCGGCAGGTCGCGACCACGAGGGAAGCCATGGCGATCGAGGAGCAGAGACCGACGCGGGTGATCCTGGAGCAGGCAGGCAACTGGAATCGCTGGGGCACCCGGCTGGCCTGGACGGTGGCGGGGCTGTCGCTGCTCTGGGCCCTCGGCAGCGCAGCGGCCTGCTCGCAGTATTTTCAGAAGGACGCCCGGGTGGTCGAGTCCTACCACTCGCTCTCCCGCCAAGCGACCGACAAGATCGCGATCGTGACGGTCGCCGGGGCCATCATGGGGGGCGACGGCTTCGCCCGCGCGCAACTCGACCACGTGGCCGACGATCCGGCGGTCAAGGCCGTCGTGCTCCGCGTCGACTCGCCTGGCGGAACTGTCAGCGGCAGCGACGAGATCCACAACCGCCTTTCGAAACTGCTCGCCGACCGCGATCTGCCGGTGGTCGTGAGCATGGGGGGCCTGGCCGCGAGCGGCGGCTACTATGTGGCCATGGCCAACGGCGGCCGCGACGATGTGATTTTCGCCGAGCCGGCCACGCTCACCGGGTCGATCGGCGTGATCATCCCGCACTTCGACGTCTCGGCGGCCCTCGACAAGCTCTCCGTCCGCGACGATTCGATCGCCAGCGGCCCACTCAAGCAGATGCTCAGTCCCACGCGCGACCGCTCGCCCGAGGTGGCCGAGGAGGAGCGCAAGATCCTGCAGTCGCTCGTCGACGGGATGTTCGCCCGGTTCAAGGCGATCGTGAAGGGGGGCCGGCCGAAGCTCGACGACGCGGCGATCGACAAGGTGGCCACCGGCCGGATCTTCACGGCCGAGCAGGCCAGGGAGGCAGGTCTCGTCGATCGGATCGGGTTCTTGGAGGACGCGATCACCCGGGCCGTCGAGCTCGCCGGCCTCGCCGACGACACGGCCCGGGTCGTGAAGTACACCAAGCCCAAGGCCCTGCTCGACGAGGTGCTCGGCGGCCAGGCGCCGGGCGCCGGCGTTTCGCTGGCGACCCTCGCGGAACTGGCGACGCCCAGGGCGTGGTATCTCTGCAGCTGGTGGCCGGCCCTCGTGCGGAGCGAGTGAGGCGCCGTGGTCCTGGCCGGCACATCCCGTAAACCCGGGTCATTTCTTTGGCGGCTGGCCGGCCTTGAACTCGTCGAGCGAGACCTTGCCGTCGCCGCTGGTATCGAGCTTTTTGAACCGGGCATCGGCCTTGGCGAGCGCCCTCTCCGGCAGGCCCGTCTTGAACTCCTCGAGCGTGAGCAGGCCGTCGCCATTGGCGTCCCGCTTCTTGAAAATCAGCTCGGGATCAGGCCGCTTCTTCTCGCCGTCGGCGGCCACCGCCGCGGAAACACAGCAGCAGACGACCATCGCGGAGATCAGACGCCAGGCGAACGTGCGAGCCATCGAAAAACCTCCGAAAAGGGATGAACGGGCCGAGCGGCCTGCCCCACTCTAACGGCCGAGCCAGCCACGGGTTGCGGCCGCTCCCAGGGCGGCCAAGGCCGCGAGGTCTCGTGGCTCCGGGCTTCGGCCGGCGGCCCGGGCGAGGGCCAGACGGCACCAGACATCCGCTGCCGCTACGGCCGGCTCGTCGCCCGAGGCGTCGGCATGGTGAGCCACGGCCAAAACGCTTGCCAGGTCGCGGATGTGGGCCGATATCCCGCCGATCTCCAACTGCCGCTCGGCCAGTCCCCGGCCGTGCCGGCGGATCGCCCGGTCGATGGCCAGGGCCGCGCGGAAGAGCCCGCGGCGGGCGGCTCGGGCGTGGGCTCGCAGGCTCCGGTGAAGAATCGCCGCGTCGTCGCGGTGGCTCCCCCGGCTCCACGCCCCCGCCCACCAGGCGAGCCAGCCGGCTGCTCGCCGCGGGCCGCCCGCGTCACGTGGTAGCGTCGCCAGCGGATGTCCCTTGGCGAGGCCGCGGAAGAGGGCCAGGCCCAACAGGTCGCTCTCCCCCTCGTAGACGCCGACGGCGAAGTGGTCGTGGAGCGAGTCGCCCAGCGGGTGGCCCACGAGAAACGCCCGGCCCCCGTGAATGCCCAAGCTGTCGATCGCCGCCTCGCGGACGCACCCGCTCGCCACCACCTTCGCCGTGATCGCCTCCCACTCGCCACCGCCCGAGTCCACCGCCGCCGCCGCCCACGCGGTGACCGCATCGCAGGCCGCTATGCCCGCCGCGATCCGTCCCAGCCGCCCCTGCACGAGCTGGCGCGTGGCGATCGGTCGGCCCCAGGTCTGCCGCCGGCACGCGTGCTCCGCCGCCTGCGCGAGCAGTAGCCGGAGCGTGCCGGCCGCCTGGGCCGCGAGCGTGGTCCGGCCGCGGTTGAGGCCGTGCCAGACGATCGGCATCCCGTCGCCACCGGGCACGCCGAGCAGGTCGGATTCCGCGACCTCGAACCCCGTGAACTCGAGGGCCGCGTTGTGCGCGTGCTTGAGTGGATGGAGCGGATAGTGACGCAGCCGGAAGGTGGCCGTGTCGGCGTCGGGAAGTTGGACGAGCACGACGGTGGGCTTGCCCTCGTGCAGCGCCAGCAGTTTCACGAGCCGGCCGTAGGTCGCCCCGGTGATGAACATCTTCGTGCCCCTGAGCAGGAGCCGCCCCTCACGCCGCTCGAGCACGCTCTGCACCCGCGCGAGATCACAGCCGGCGTCGGGCTCGGTGGCACCGAAGATCGAGAGCGGCCGCCCCGCGGCCAGCCCCGGCAGGTGGCGGGCCTGCTGGTCGGGCGTGCCGAAGGCCGTGACCGCCGAGACCGCACCGATCGACGAGTGCACGGCCAGCAACCCCGCGGCCGTGGGCACCTCGGCGGCCAGCCGCGTGATCGCCCGAGCGAGATCGACCATCGTGGCACCGCTGCCGCCGAACGCCAGCGGCACGGCGAGGCCCCACAGGCCCGCCTCGCCGAGCGCGGCCTCGGCCGCGGCGGAAAACCTCCCGCGCAGCGGCGGCGGCGGATCATCGAGCGGGGCGACCGGCTCTGGTCCACCGGCGTGCTGTTCATAGAGCCGCCCGTCCACGCGAAGCGCCGCGATCTCGGCCTCGGCCCGCTCGAGCACCGCCTCCACGCCCGTGGCCAAAGGCGCCGCGGCGGCCGCAGCGGCCGTTGCAAACCCGCCGTCGCCGCCACGCCAGACCGCCGTTACCAGGGAGGCCGAACCGATTCGAGCGGGCCCAGCAGCGGCCGCCACCGCCGCGATCCGTTCGGCGAAATGCTCGGCGATCACCCGGCGCTTGAGCTTGAGCGACTCGGTCGCCTCGCCGTGGGCCGCGTCGAAGGGCCGACCCACGAGCACGAACCGCCGCACCTGCCAGGCCCGCGGCAGATGCCGCTGCCGCCGGGCCAGCCGCCGCTCGAGCCAGAGGAGCAGCCGCGGGTGCCGGAGCGCCGCCGCCCGGCTGAAGATGACGAGACCCAGCCGACGGATCGCACGGCGGATCACCGCCGGCTCGGGCACGACCAACGCCACCGGCGCCGCGAGGCCGTCTCCCACGACGCACACCTGCGCCACCGCCTCGTCTTCGGCGACCGGCCGCTCGATCTCGGCCGGCGGCAGCTTCACGCCGCTGGCCAGCACGATCACGTCCTTGAGTCGACCGGTGATCACGAGGTGTCCGGCCTCGTCGAGCATGGCGATGTCGCCGGTCTCGAGCCACTCGGGCAGCGCTGCGATCCCGCCCTGCGGCAGAAGGATGCCGAGCGCCCGGCTGGGCGTCTTCACGAGCAACTGCCCGCGGCTCTCCGGCCGCTCGTCGATCCTGACATCGACACCCGCCAGCGGCGGCCCGACCGTGCCGGGGCGGGCGATCCGGGGGTTGGAAAGCGCGACCACCGGCCCCGCCTCCGCCAGGCCGTAGCCCTCCACCAGCGGCACTCCCTGCGCTGCAAAACACTCCGCCGTCCGCCGCCGCAGGGGAGCGCCGCCCGACACGCAGACGCGCACCTGGCCGCCGAGCACGGCGGCCAGGTCGGCACGTTTCCCGCTCCGCGCGGCCGCCTCGAGCCGCTCGAAGAACACGGGTACGCCCAGAACGACCGTCGGCGGCAGCGCCCGGCAGGCGGCCAGGATCTGCTTTCGGTCGGTGACCACGTTCAGGCAGCCGCCCCGCTCGATCGCGGAGTAGAGGTCACCCACCCGCGCGAGCAGGTGGCTGGCCGGCAGCCAGGACAGCCGCACGTCCCGCGGGTCTGGCAGAAACACGTCGGACACCCCGCGAGCGTTCAGGGCCAGCGCCCGCTGCGAATGGAGCACGCCGTGGGGCACGCCGGTCGTGCCCGAGGAGAGCACGATGGTCGCGGAGGCATCGGGATCGATCGCCGCCGCGCGGGCCACGACCGCCCTGGCCACCTGCGATGGATCGGTATCAGTCCGCGCAAGCCGGCCGGCGGCCGGCGGCGTGATGACGAGCCCACCGGTGAGCGGCGGGGCCGATCGCCCGCCACTCGCGACCACGGCGCGGGCCGCGAGCCATTCGAGCTGCCCGCGGTGCTCGGCCGCGGTCGAGTCGGCATGCAGCGGGACATGAACGAGCCCCCCGAGCAGGCACGCCAGATCGACGACGATCCAGTCGGGCGAGTGAGTTCCAACGTGGGCCACGCGGTCGCCCGGACGGAGGCCCGCCGCGGCCAGGTCGTCGGTCAGCCGCAGAGCCGCGGCCGCCAGCTCGGCCCAACTCCAGCTGGCCACGCCGTCGGCGCCCACCACGGCCACCGCCGCGCGGCCAGGCGTCGCCGCGACCCGCGCGGCAAGGAGCCCGGCGATCGATTCCGCGGAGACGGGCACGGCCACGGGCTCGTCGTAGGCCCAACCTGCTTCGGCAGCGACGGACTCGAGCGGATTCATGACCGCCACGCTCCGTCGGCGCCTGGCCGCTCGAAGAGCACCGCGATCCCCTGGCCGAGGCCGATGCACATCGTGGCCAGGCCGAATCGCCCGCCCATGTCCCGCAGGGCGTGGAGCAGCGTGGTGGCGATCCGGGCGCCGCTGGCGCCCAGCGGGTGGCCGATCGCCAGCGAGCCC
>JBJTPO010000107.1:0-2210 GCA_046075145.1 Planctomycetota bacterium | reverse complement strand
GCCGCGGTGGCACTCGAGGGGACGACGATCAAGACCGGATCGCCTGCCGACGGCGACGTGGGCAGCAACGGCAGCGGCGCGGCGTCGAGCCCCTCGCACTTCAGTAGCACGATGCTCCCATCCGCCGACTTGCCGGCGACTCCAGCCGGCACACTCCGCCCATCGGGCAGCGCGACGGTGAGGCCCGCATCACCGGCGAGCAGTTTCGGCGACACGCTGCACGCCAAAATGCCTGGAGCGATGACGACGCCGGCGACTTCGCCGGCCGCCTGGGGGATCCCGGCCGGCGGGATCAGGCTTCTCAGATCGCCGAGTCCACCGGCGAGCGGTGCTCCGTCGGCCAAAAGGACGATTGGCCCGGTGATCGCCTCCGGGGCGGTGACGCCGCCGGCCTGAAGCAACTGATGGTAGAGCGACGACACCTCGTCGAGTTGATTCTCCGAGATCCGGCTCCGGCGATCGGTCGCCATCCGGATGACCAGGCCAAGGTTGCCGACCACGGGCTGCGGGTCTTGAAGCAGGGTCGAAGCAGACCGAAACGCGGTCACCGCGGCCGGATAGCGACGCTTCTGGACGTTGCAGATGCCGAGGTTGTTCCAGGCGGCGCCATGGTCCGGCTCGCGGCGCACGACCTCTTCGAAGTCTCGCGCCGCCTCGTCAAAGTCCGGCTTCGTCCCCATCATGAAGGCGAGCCCCAACAGAAAGTTCGCCCGGCCACTTGCGGGGTCGGCATGGCTCGCCTGCCGCAGTTCCTGTTCCGCCAGCTTGAGGTTGCCGAGCCGGATCATTTCCACCGACTTGGCAAAGTGGCCGGCGGCCTTCCCGGCAGCCTCGGCCATGACGTCCGGACCGACCCACTTGCCCCCGAGACGCGACTCTCCACGGGCGGCACGAGCATCCAAATCCGCGAGCACGGTCTCCACCGCTGCGCGCCCGTCGCCGACAACCTCGACGTTGGCCAACGCCAGATGGCAGACGTCGGCAGCGTCGGCAGCCGTGCGGCATGACGCCAGGTCCTCCGCCAGCGCGGGCGGAAGATCGGCCGCCGGGGCCGCAACTCCCTTCACGGCGAGCGGCGCGGCACCCGGCTGCGACAGGTCACGGATCACCGCCTGGGCATTCGCACTGAAGGCCGCCAGCGGCAGTTCGATCTGGCCGCCGCTCGAGGTCCTGAGCACGACGCTGGTCGGATCGCCCGCCTTGAGCGACACAAACTCGCCCTGGATCTCCCAGATCTGTTCGGCCGCCGACGCAAGCGGCTGCATCAGGAGCCAGCAGGCAGCCAGCCGGCAGATCGCCCGAAACGATCGCCGCAACGCTCCGGACATGGGCGGCCCTCCCTGAGACAGGGTAGCGAAAAGCTCCCGATCGCGGCCACGCAACGACCACCTTTAGTGTACCAGCCTTGGGCCTTGCGCAAGGGTGCTTTGATGAGCGATTTGCCAACCCCGCGGAAGACAATGAAAAAACCCGGTGGGGCTCGGCGGCCCCACCGGGTTCACATGATCCCGGCGTCGTGACGCAGTTGCCCGCGACACGCACCATTTGGCAGTTCTGTCGGCCGTGTGCCATCGCCCTCATCGAGGCGACGGCCACGCCGGCTGATCTCTTTTGGCAAGCTCGCCCCACTCCCGGCCCTTCAGGCACGTGGCCTGGCAGGCTGGGAGCGGAGCCGCGATCGCCTCCATATGCGATGTCATCCGCCATCCATTCCACGAGACCCGAAGGCCTCGCGGCCGAATGGCGCCGCATCGCAAGCCTCGGCAGATCCGGGGCAAGCCCGGAAATGCGTCGGCGGTTTCCTTTAGAAAGGAGGTGATCCAGCCGCAGGTTCCCCTACGGCTACCTTGTTACGACTTAGTCCCAATCGCAGAGTTCATCTTAGGCGCCTGACTCCTTGCGGTTATCTCGGCGACTTCGGATGCCCCCCACTTTCGTGGCTTGACGGGCGGTGTGTACAAGGCTCAGGAACACATTCACCGCGGTATGCTGACCCGCGATTACTAGCGATTCCAGCTTCATGTAGGCGAGTTGCAGCCTACAATCCGAACTAGGGAGCGTTTTTTGGGATTTGCTCGGCCTCGCGGCATTGCTTCCCTTTGTGCGCTCCATTGTAGGACGTGTGCAGCCCTAGTCATAAGGGCCATGAGGACTTGACGTCATCCCCACCTTCCTCCGGCTTAACGCCGGCGGTCTCTCTAGAGTCCCCG
>JBJTPO010000106.1:0-3665 GCA_046075145.1 Planctomycetota bacterium | reverse complement strand
GGCCGGGCCGCCGGCCACCACGTTGCGGTCGTCGGGGCTGGCGATCGCGTGCAGTAGGGTCTCGTTGGCGAGGATCAGGAACGGCCAGGGCTCGAAGCCGGTGGCGAGCGTGTTCCAGGCCGCCGGATCGCCGGCCTCCCGCGAGACGGGCGTGTCACCACCACGGCCGTGCCCTGCCCGACGCGATGCTCGAGGATCGCCGGCAGGCCGTTGCGATAGGTGGCCACCACCGCAGCCGGCCCACCGACATCGCCGCCGCCGTCACGCGCCGCAGCCGGCGGCTCGACCGGCTCGACCTCCCAGTGCCTGAAGACCGGAAAATCCTGCCATGGCACGGCGTCGCCCACGCGACGAAAGGCGGCCAGCATCGGATGGTCGAGGGCCGTCGGGGCCAGGAAGTTGCCCGCGTCGACCGTCCGCCAGACGCGGACGAGTTCGCCTCCGAGCAGTCGCCGTGAGCCCTCCGTGTTGAAGCCGACGCTCGCGGTGGGCCCGAGCCAGGCCACGAGCCCCCGGCCCGGCGCGAGCCAGGCGGCCAGCGCCTCCCACTGGCGGTCGGCGAGCGGCGGCGGATCGAGCAGCACGATCCCCGCCGCCGTTTCCCAGTCGGTGGCGTCGAGCGATTCGTAATCCACCGGCTCCGGTGCGAACCGGGCCGTACCCGCCTTCCGCAGGGCTGCCGGCGCAAGCGCCTCGACGATGAACCGGGCCGTCTGGGCCGCGGGCCGCGCCGACACCACGATCACGCGGGCCGGCGCGCCCACCTCGACGGTAAACGATCGCGCGTCGTCGGCCGCGAGGTCGTCGCTGCCATCGAGCACCAACCGCCCCTGCCGCGTGCCCGGCACGAGGCCCCCCACTTCGAACGACACCGTTGCCGGTCCGCCGTCCTGCACGGCGACCGGCTTCAGGCCGCGCCGCACGAGGCGGCCGTCGTCGCCCACGATCTCGACGGCCAGCGGTCGGGTGGCCTCGGTGCCCGTCCGCGACACCATCGCCGTCACCACCAGCGGCGTGCCGGCGGCGATCCGGTCGCCCGAGAGCTCGAGCGACTCGATCGCAAGGTTGCGGGCCGTGGCGGCGGCGACATCGATCACGAGCATCGGGGCGCCCCCCTCCTCGTCCGCTGCATCCGCCGCTGGTTCGGCCGCGGGAGCCGGGGGCGGAGCATCCGCGAGCGGAGCCCCCTCCCAGGCTCCCCGCGAGCAGTCGCTGAACACATAGAGCTCCCGCCGCTCGAGCGTGGCCGTCTCCAGCAGCCGCCGGGCCGCGGCGATCGCGGCGGGCAGGGAGACGGCCGGCGTGGCCGCCTCGAGCCGGTCGATCCGCACCTCGGCGGCGGCGAGTGTAGGTGCGAAGGCGGCGGGCCCCCCGGCGGTGTCGAACACGGCCACCTCGCTGCCAGCCGGCAGTTTGCCGAGCAGCACGCGGGCCAGTTCGGCGGCCTGCTGGAGGCGGGTCTTGTTGCCCTCCCGGAGCGTCATCCGCGGCGCCGTGTCGAACACGAGCGCCGCGGCTACCGGCCCCTCTGCGTTCGGCAGCCAGCCGGCCCCCCTGAGCACCGGCCGCGCCAGGGCCAGGGCCAACAGCAGCAGGGCCGCGATCCTCAGGAGGAGCAGCAGCAGATGGCTCAGTTGCAGCCGCCGGCGATTGGCGATCGCTCGCTCTTTCAGGAACCGGAGAGCCGGGAAGGCGTGGGGCACGGGCGCGCGCCGCATCACCATGTGGAGGATGATCGGGGCGGCCACCAGGGCCGCGCCCCCGAGCAACAGCGGGGAGAGAAAAGACAGGCCCATCGCGCTAGAATCGCCCCCGGCGGCTGTTGAGATACTCCACCAGCGCCGTGTCGAATTGCATGCTCGTGTCGAGGGGCACGTAGTCGACCCCCGCCCGGAAGCACCACGACCGGTAGCCCTCGCGGAACGCCTCGACCGCGGCCACGTAGCCGGCCCGGGCCGCGTCGGCGTCGATCACGAGCGTGTCGCGGGTCTCCGGCTCGTCGAGCTCCACCATCCCCTCGAAGGGAAACTTCACCTCCGCCTCGTCGAGCACGTGGAACAGGATCACGTCGTGCCCGCCGTGCCGCAGCCGGAGGAGCGCCTCCCGCACCGGCTCGGGGTCGGCCAGGAGGTCGCTGAACACCATCACGAGCGACCGGTGCCGGAGCATGGCCGCCACCTGCACCAGGCTGCGGGCCACGTCGGTCTTGCCGGAAGGGGCCACCTTCGAGAGCAGCGAGAGCACCTGGGCGATCTGCGACCGCCGCGAGCGGGCCGGCAGCGACGTGGTCACCTTCTCGTCGAACACCATCAACCCGCAGGGATCCTGCTGGTGGACCATCAGCCAGCAGAGGGCTGCGGCCAGTGAGATCGAGTAGTCGAGCTTGGTGATCGGCTGACGGTAGGTGTAGGCCATCGAGGCGCTGGCATCGACCACCAGGTAGCCGGTGATGTTGGTCTCGGCCTCGAACTTCTTGACGTAGTGCTTGTCGGTCTTGGCGTAGACGAGCCAGTCGATGTCCTTGGGGTCGTCGCCGGGAGCGTAGCGGCGGTGCTCGCTGAACTCGACCGAGAAACCCTGGTAGGGGCTGGCATGGAGCCCCTGCAGGAAGCCCTTGACGATGAACTGGGCGCGGAGGTCGAGCCGGGCGATCTGCCGGACCACCTCGGGCTTCAGGTATTCCTCGACCGCGCGAGCCATCGCCGGCACCTCTTCATGGGGACAGTCCCCGGTTGAAACCGGGGACTGTCCCCGGTTTTACCCCTGCGAGGGACAGTCCCCGGTTCACTTCACGAACTTGGGGATCTCGGGCTCTGGCGTCTCCTTCCCGCGCCGCTCGCTGATCGACTCGCTGGTGAGCCCCTCGGCCTGGGCCTGGAAGTTGGTGGCGATTCGGTGGCGGAGCACCGGAACGGCGATCCGGCGGATGTCGTCGAGCGAGACGCTGAACCGGCCGTCCATCGCCGCCACCGCCTTGCCCCCCTGGATCAGGAACTGGCCGGCACGGGGCCCGGCGCCCCAGTCCACGAGCTGGGCCACATAGGGGGGCGCCTCGGGCGCCTTCGGCCGCGTGGCCCGCACCAGCCGAGCCGCATACTTCACGATGTACTCGCTGACGGCCACGCTCGACACCACCTTTTGGATGTTGACGATCGCCCGGCCCGAGAGCACCTTGCGAACCTCCGGCTTCTCCGGCCGGGTGGTCGAGAGCAGGATCTGCTCCTCCTCGGCCGCCGTCGGGTAGCCAACCTTGATGTTGAACATGAACCGGTCGAGCTGCGCCTCGGGGAGCGGGTAGGTGCCCTCCTGCTCGATCGGGTTCTGGGTGGCGATCGTGAAGAACGGGTCGGGGAGCTTGTAGGTCTCCTGCCCGACCGACACCTCCCGTTCCTGCATCGCCTGGAGCAGCGCGGCCTGGGTCTTGGGGGGCGTGCGGTTGATCTCGTCGGCCAAGAGGATGTTGGTGAAGATCGGCCCTTCCACGAACCGGAACACGCGGCGGCCCGCCTCGTCGTCGAGGACGTTCGTGCCGGTGATGTCGGATGGCATCAGGTCGGGAGTGAACTGCACCCGCTTGAAGTTGACGTCGAGAATCCGGGCGAGCGTCGAGACCATCAGCGTCTTGGCCAGCCCCGGCACCCCCTCCAGGAGGCAGTGACCCCGGG
>JBJTPO010000105.1:0-3317 GCA_046075145.1 Planctomycetota bacterium | reverse complement strand
CCGCGGCGGGCGAGCCGACGGCGGCCACGATCCCGCGGTCCACGGCGGCGGCGATGTCGATCCGGCCGTTTTCGAGCCGCACGATCCCACAATAGCCCCGCGGCGCGACGGCCATCACGAGCTCGCCCGGCGGCGGCCCCCCCGCATCCGCGGGCAGCGTCGTACCCAGGCCGACCCGGCTGTCGGCGGCGATCATGCGCTCATGACGGTCATCACGACCGGAGAACCGGATCGCGTCCGCCAGGCCGGCCGCCACCACCACGATCTCGGCTTTGACGCGCACGACCTGCGACCGCTCGGCCGGGGACTCGGCGGCCGCGAGTCCGACGGTGACCGGCCCGGCCTCGTCGGCAAGCGAAGTGACACGGGTGCGGGACAGCCAGGCTACGCCCGCTGCGATCGCCCGCCTGACACCGGCCGCATCGAGCGCCTCGCGAGATACGACGACCCCACGGGGCATGGGCACCACAGCCGTCACGGCCGCCTTTGCCAGCCGCACCCGCGCGAGCGGCAGGCCGCCGGCCGGCATGCCGGCGCTGTCTCGGCCGAGGGGAGCCAGCCGCTCCAGCGAGGCAAGCTCGCCAAGCGCGGTCTGGGAAAGACAGCAGCCGCAGAGCTTGGGGCGGGGCATCGCCACCGCATCCACCAAGAGCACAGCGAGGCCGCGGGCGGCGAGCCTCGTGGCCGCGGCCGAGCCAGCCGGGCCGGCACCGATCACGACCGCCTGCCAGGTCCTACCGGCGACGCCCGCGAGGCTGGTCGTCGCGGCGACCTCGTCGGGGCCGGGTGAATCGAAGGTGTGCGTTGAGTTCATGAGCAGGCCACTCCGGGCACGAGGTCGGCGAGGGCCTCGGCCGACCGCCACTCGAGCAGCACCCGCTCCGGCCACGCCCGCCGGACCGCGGCGTGGGGCAGGCCAGCCCGGTCGGCGAGGGCCCGATACTCGGCGGGCGTGCGGGCGGCGCGCACCGAGAGCGGGCCGTCGACGCGGGCCACCCGCGAGCGGGCCAGGAGCGTCGTGCCCAGGATCGCGAGCACGAGGCCGGTGCGGCTCCGCACCAGATCTGACACCACGCCGCCGAGCCGGGCCGCTGACGCCATTGAGCGGAGCACGGCGGCGGCTCCCGTGTCGTCAAGGTGATGAAGAAAGAGCGAGCTGACGGCGATGTCACACGGGGGCAGCCCTTCGGCGCTCACGTCCCGCACGGCGAAGTCGACGCTGCCGACGTCACAGGCCGGCTGCCGTGCCGCGGCGGCCCGCGCCCGCTCGATCGCTCGTCCGCTCAGGTCAAGGCCGAGCACCCGCACCCGCGTCGGCTGGTCTCGCACGCTTGCACGGGCCAGTCGCCGCCCGAGCAGGCCGGCCAGGGCGATCGTGATGTCGCCGCCGCCGCAGGCCACGTCCACGATCTCGAGCGGCCGGTCCGCTGGCAGGACGGAGCCGAACAGGCGGGTGACGACACCGGCCATCTGCCGGCCTGTCAGCGACACCGCGTTGATGGTGGCCAGCGCGTCGAGGGCGGCAAGGTGCTCGCCGACGGGCAGCGCCGGGTCGTCCATCAACTCGGGCACCCGCTCGGGTTCGACCTGCCAGATGCTCACGCGCTGCCTCCGCCGGGAGCACGGCGAAAGAGGCCGCTGCCGACCCCGGCATCATAGACGGCCTCGCCCCGGGCGCGCCGGCGAAACCGTCGCCCCGCGGCGGCTCGCTACGGCCCTGGCGGGCAAGGCGTGGTCTGCACCGCTCCCTCGTAGACGACGGGAACGACGCCACCAGCGGCGGTCTGGCACGGCGGACACGAGCCATCGGGTAACGCGGGAATCTCGCCGGCGGTCGGCATCACGGGCATTCCGGCCGCGGGCGGCGGCGGCGCGCCACCGGGTGGCAGGTACACGGGGGCCGCGGTCATGGGCGGAGCACCGGGCGGCGGGGCCGGAAAGGCGACCGGTTGGCCGACGGTCTGCGGCTGGGGGTAGACGGGAGGCGCCAGCGGCGGCGCGTAGGAATATTGATTCGCCTTGTGGTGGGCGCATCCGGCCGCGGCGAATGCCGCGGTCAGGCACACGGTTCTGATCACGAGACTGCTCTCGAAGCGGCGCCACCCTGCCGGGAGGGCGAGGATAGAAACCGGCCCGACGGGGCACAACGCCAGAATCGACGGGCCCGGCGCCGCCGTCAGGCCGGCTCGAAGATCGCGATGCTCGCGGTGAAACCGTGGAGGAACGTCCGCTTGCCGATCGGTCCGATCTCCCCCTGGGCGAAGAAGCCCGCTGCCGGAAGCGGACCCAGGCAGCGTTGCAGGCAGCGGGCGTCATGGTTTGGCTCGGCGAACAGCCGCGAGCCGCGGCCGTTGCAGGTAAACACCAGGGCGCCGGCGGGATCGGCCTCGCTGGCAGTGCCGGAGAGCAGTTCCCGCAGGTCCTCGTCGGCGCTGGCCGCGTCGCGAACGTGAAACTGCACCGTCTGGCCGGCCCGCACGAGATCGCCGACCGCGATCACGCCCGAGTCGGGGTCGGCCCCGAGCACGTTCCGCACCAGGAAGTCGCCACGGCGAAACGTGTCGCGGTATTCGCTGGCCGCCCGGCCCACGTGGAGCGATGACCGCACGAGCTCACGGTCGGCGTCGTCGAGGTCGCCATACATCTCGCGGAGGCGATCGAGCGCGGGCGTGCCGCCGAGCTCCACGATCAAGTTCTCCTCGGCCTTGGTGATCACCAGCGGCCGCCCCACGGGCCGGCATCCCTGCGACACCACCGGCCGCACCCGCACGCTCCCGCCGACGAGCACGCCCACCGCCCCGGAGTCGTAGTTCCGCTGGTCGATCGCCAGCGTGTTGCTCCCGGGCCGGGAGCCGCCGCAGGCCATGCCCCCCACGATCGGCAGGCCGGGATGCTCCTCCTCGAGCCGCCGGATCAGGGCGTCGACCGGAAAGGAGAACGGATCGGCCAGGAGCACGAGCGCCGCGTTGGCGGGCAGCCGCCCGGCCAGTCCCGCCGGCCAGCCGGCGAACATCCCACCGTCGGGCGTCTGCGCGTAGTCGAGCGACACGGGCTCGAGCCAGGCCCCGGGCAGCCGCGCCAGCCATACCGCCACGGCGGGCCCCGACTCATATTCCCGCTCGCCGGCCAGCACGCCCTCGCAGGTGGCGGCGAGCACATGCCGCGCCGGCACGAGGTCGGCGAGGTGCTCGAGCAGCGGGCGGATGGACGGCCCGTAGGCGGCGGACACGAAGACCACGCCCAGGTCGGCGACGGGGCCGCCGGCCCCGCGGGAGTCCGCCCCCGAGCCCGTCAGGTCGGCGCTGGCCGCGGCCACC
>JBJTPO010000104.1:0-1770 GCA_046075145.1 Planctomycetota bacterium | reverse complement strand
GGGGCCGGTCGCCGTCTCGGCCTAGGGGGCGCTGGACGTCTTTTTCAGGCGGAACAGTTGCGGCTGGATCGGATCGGTGGTGGTCGAGCCGATTGTGGCCACGTTCACCGTAGGATTGCCCGCCGAGTCGGTCTGGAACTGGAAGCCGCCGGTGGCGGTGACGGGATAGGAGTTGTTGGGCTGCGCGTACTGGCTGACGATCCCCGTGAAGGTGATCTGGGCCGCCGGCTGGTCGGGGCCGTAGCTGCCGAAGGGGAGCTGCACCACCACCAGCTGGTCGCCAGGCTTGCCCGTGACGACGAGCGACGTGCCATCGGGGTTCTTGGCGAACGGATGCGTCGCCTTGCCCTGGGCGTTGAAGGTCAGCACGGTCGTGGGGAGCGACAGACCGTTGTAGGTGGCGCTGTTCGTCTTGAACGAGATGCCGTCATTCGGGGTCGGCGGCGCGTCCCCCGTGGCGGGCATCACGATGTCGACGAACGGCGAGTAGCCGATGTCGGCCGGGTTCGTGGCCGTGTTGTCGAAGGTGACGGTGAGCGGGATCTCCTGACCGATCAGCGCGGAGAGGTCGGGGCCGTTGATCGTGGCCGTCGGGATCGCCGCCAGGGCGAACCGCCGCTCCAGCCGTTCGGCCTCGAGTCGGCGGCGCGAGGCCGCCGGGGATCGCCGCTGGGGGGCGGCTGCCGCCCGCCTCGAACCGAACACGCCGAGTCGCTTCACCAAGGTCGTCGTCGCCTCAAAGGAAACCAGCCAACAGGGCGCAGAGCCTACGCGGCACTACCATCGGCCGGAGCGTCCCCAGATCGTGCACTACAGCCTCGCCAGACTGCCCGAGCGTCACGACCGGCACGTTCCGACCCCTTTCGCAGGCTACCGTGCGGCATCCCCCCCCGCAACTTGCTGGCAGGCCTGCGAAATCAGGCCAGGATCGCTCCACGGGCTCGGCTGGCTCGACGCCGGTGAGCTTGGTGTCGAGCCCCTGAAACTCGGCCGTGAACCAGGCCTGGTCGACGCCCAAGAGGTGGAGCATCGTGGCGTGCTGGTCACGGCCGATCTCCTTGCCGCTCCCCTGGCCGATCGGCGCCGGGCTTGCCGGTGGTATCTCGCCGGTCGGTGGGGCAGGTTTGCAACCTGCCGAAACCGGCCGCGGGGCATCGCAGACCACTCACCCCCGAGCCGAGCCCTGGCAGACGTCACGTTCGCCCCACGGGTGTCACGCTCCCTGCCCATGCTGCTCACATGGCTTGGAAACCCCTTCGACCCGCAGCATTTCCGGAAGAACCGAAAATATCGAGCCCCCCTCCGTGGCCCGACCCCCACCGCGGGACGCTCGTTGACGGCCTCTGGTCGCGAACGTAGATTCGCGGCGGTTTCCACGGATTTTTCCGCCGTCCGGCGGCCGTTTCCTCGCTGAAAGGTTTCAACCACGCCCATGGCCAAGTCGTCCACCAAGAAGTCTCCCTCCCGCAAGCCCGCAGGCAAGGATTCGTCGGGGGCCAAGGGGGGGCGGCTGATCTACTCCTTCGGCGAGAAGAAGTGTGACGGCGACGGCACGATGAAGTCGCTCCTGGGGGGCAAGGGGGCCAACCTCGCCCAGATGACGAAGATCGGCCTGCCGGTGCCCCCGGGCTTCACGATCACCACGGCCGTCTGCATCGACTACTACAAGCACGGCAAGAAGTTTCCCAAGGGCCTCGAGGAGGCCGTCCACGCCGCGATGAAGCTCGTCGAGAAGGAGACGGGCAAGAAGTTCGGCGACCCGAAGAACGC
>JBJTPO010000103.1:0-7656 GCA_046075145.1 Planctomycetota bacterium | reverse complement strand
CGCCTGCTCGGCGCGCTCGACCTCTCCCGCCGCATGGTCTCCGAGATCATGAGGCATCGCAGCCAGATCGAGATGGTCGATGCCGATCTTGCTCCCACCGAGATCGTGGCCCAGGTGCTCGCCAGCCCTCACACCCGGCTGCCGGTCTATCGCGGCACCGACGACAACATCCTCGGCGTGATCCATGCCAAGGAACTCCTGCGGGCGATGGATCGGCTGCTCCGGGCCGGGCAGGGCGACTGGGCCGCGCTCCGTGACCTCGACGTGCTCGAGATCGCGATGCCCCCCTACTTCATCCCCGAGACCACGCCGCTCGACGAGCAGATGCGGCAGTTCCTCAGGCGGCATACCCATTTCGCCCTGGTGGTCGATGAATACGGGGCCCTCCAGGGCCTGATCACGCTCGAAGACATCCTCGAGGAGATCGTCGGCGAGATCACCGACGAGTTCGATATCCGTGAGGAGCAGGCGATCGAGCCGCAGGCCGACGGCGGCTACCTGGTCGACGGCACGCTCGCGATCCGGACGCTCAACCGGGCCCTCGACTGGAACCTCCCGGACGCCGAGGCCAACACCGTCGCGGGCCTCGTGATCCATGCGGCTCGCATGATCCCGGATGTCGGCGCGGTCTACGACCTCGATGGGTTCCGGTTCGAGGTGGTGTCCAAGGACGGCAATCGGCTGACCCGCCTGCGGGTGGCGCCGCTGCCGCCCGCCGCCGACCCGGTGGACTGAGCCGCGAGCGTCGGTTTTCGCGAAAGGCGCGGGCCGGAACGGGCTTGCGGCCTCTGATCGGGCCTTCCTATAGTCCCGCCCCCGCCCGCCGCTCCCGGGCGGTTTCCCGTCTCCGGTGCGCCATGCCCGCGATCCGCCGCCTGCACTCTTCCGCCTGCGCCATGCTCGTGGCGGCTGCGGCATGTGCGGCATTCACGAGCCCAGCGGGGGGGCAGGGGCTGGCGGAGGCCACCGTCCCGGCCGCGGCATCCCCGCCGAACCCCATCGACGCGACCGCGCCGGCCTACGTGCCGCACGTGCCCAAGGCGGTGACCCGACCGGCGGGTTGGCCCGGCGGCCTGGCGGCCGGCAACGCGGCCCGGCACGTGCTCTCCACGATCCGCGAGCGGCCCGACGAACCGCTCGAGCCAATCAGCGAGCCGCAGCCGATTCCCACGGCCGCCGGCCCCGGTGGTGTCGAACCGGCGCAGTATGTCGAGTCGGGGCCGGGCGGCCAGGCGGGCGAGGTGCATTCGCTCGAGGCGGCCCTGGTCGTGGCCCGCGTCGGGCCCGAGGTGGTGCTCGAGGCCGACCTGCTCACACCCAAGGCGCTCGAATGGCTCGAGAAGGTGAGCCCCGGCCTGCCGCCTGAAAAGGTTCGCGAACTACGGCTTCAGATCTGCCAGCAGGTGATCGATCAGCACGTCGAGACCCTGCTGGTCTACGTCGATGCCTGCCGCGAGATCCCTCCCGACAAGTTGCCGGAGATCCGGAAGAACGTCGACAAGGCCTTCGACGAGCAACAACTTCCCCGGATGATGGCGGAGGAGAATGTGGCCAACTCGCTCGAGTTCGAGCAGCGGCTGCGGCAGCGGGGCATGACGCTCGAGCGGATGCGGAAGATGTTCTTCGAGCGCGGCCTCGCCCAGGAGTGGCTGCGGAAAAACGTGGGTGGCGACGAGGAGATCCCGCACGCCGAACTGATCGCCTGGTACCAAAATCATCTCGATGAATACGAGTTTCCCGCCCGGGCCCGGTTCGAAGTGCTGACCGTCAAGATGGGCCTCAAGCGGTCGCGGGCCGCCGCCTGGGACATGCTCGCGGCGATGGGCAACGAGGTCCTCGGCGGCCGGCCGTTCGCCGAGGTGGCCAAGAGCCGCTCCGAGGGCCCCACCGCCGCGCAGGGCGGCGGATTCGACTGGACCAACCAGAAGAGCCTCGCCTCCAAGAAGCTCGACGAGGCGATCTTCTCGCTGCCGGCCGGTGAACTCAGCGCCATCATCGAGGACGGCGAGGCGCTCCACATCGTGCGGGTCATCGAGCGTGAGGACGCCGGCCGGACTCCGTTCCTCGACGCCCAGGTCGGCATCCGGGAGCAGCTCGTGATGGACAGGCGCCGGCAGGCGAGCGACGACTACCTCGCCAAGTTGCGTGCCCGGACGCCCGTCTGGACGGTGTTCGAGGACCCGACGGGCTCGGCCGCACAACCGACCTTCACGGCCGGCCGACCGACGACCGCACCCCACTGACAGTCGAACGGGATCCCGGCCGCCATGGCGGGGCGGCTCGGGCCGCGGCCCGAGCGCGGCTGATTGTCGCGGCCCTGCGCGCCGGCTAAACTTCCGGCTCTTCGAGGCGGCCTCGCCATCCCCTGCCTCACCGGCCGCTCGCGCCCGAC
This sequence comes from Planctomycetota bacterium, assembly GCA_046075145.1. Lineage (GTDB taxonomy): Bacteria > Planctomycetota > Planctomycetia > Pirellulales > UBA1268 > QWPN01. The sequence continues at coordinate 5,264 of JBJTPO010000103.1, read as the reverse complement.
CGAAGGAGCCCTCCGCCATGCCCGCCGCCGTCCCCCAGGCCGCTTCCCGCACCACCGGGCCAACGCCCCCCTGGCCGGGCACCCAGGCCGCAGGCACGGCCCGGCTGGGCTACGACGGCCAGGAGCACGAACTGCCGGTCGTCGTGGGCACCGAAGGGGAGCGGGCGATCGACATCGCCAAGCTCCGGGCCCAGACAGGCTTGATCACGCTCGACGAGGGCTACGTCAACACCGGCTCGACCGCGAGCGCGATCACGTTCCTCGACGGCGAGCAGGGGATCCTCCGCTACCGCGGCTACCCGATCGAGGTGCTGGCCGAGAAGTGCGACTTTGTCGAGGTGGCCTATCTCCTGATGGAGGGCGAGCTCCCCACGGCCGCCCAACTCGACGCCTTCCGCACGTCGCTCTCGCACCACACCATGATCCACGAGGACATGCGGAGCTTCTACGGCGGGTTTCCCCGCGACGCCCACCCGATGGCGATCGTGGGCAGCGTGGTGGGGGCGCTGTCGACGTTTTATCAGGACTCGCTCGACGTCCGCGACCCGCGGCAGGTGGAGGTCAGCGTCCACCGGCTCCTGGCCAAGCTCCCGACGATCGCCGCCTACAGCCACAAGAAGTCGTGCGGCCAGCCGCTCATGTATCCGAGGAACGACCTCTCCTATTGCGAGAACTTCCTCCACATGATGTTCGCGGTCCCCTGCGAGGACTACCACATCGATCCCGACTTCGCCGACGCCCTCGACATGCTGCTGATCGTGCACGCCGATCACGAGCAAAACTGCTCGACCTCCACGGTCCGGATGGTGGGCTCCAGCGACGCCAACCTGTTCGCCAGCATCTCGGCGGGCATCTCGGCCCTCTGGGGGCCGCTGCATGGCGGCGCCAATCAGGCCTGCGTGGAGATGCTCGAGCGGATCGTGGCCGACGGCGGCGACGTCAAGAAATACGTCGATCTCGCCAAGAAGAAGGACTCGGGCTTCCGCCTGATGGGCTTCGGTCACCGGGTCTACAAGAACTACGACCCGCGGGCCAAGCTGATCAAGGCCACCTGCGACAAGCTGCTGGCCAAGATTTCCCGGCACGACCCCCTGTTCGACATCGCCCAGCAGCTCGAGGAGGTGGCGCTCGCCGACGAGTACTTCATCGAGCGAAAGCTCTACCCCAACGTCGACTTCTACTCCGGCGTGATCTACCGCGCGATGGGCATCCCCGTGCAGATGTTCACGGTCTTGTTCGCGATGGGCCGCCTGCCCGGCTGGATCGCCCACTGGATGGAGATGCACCGGTCGCCCACCAAGAAAATCTGCCGGCCGCGGCAGGTCTACTCCGGCGCGACGCGGCGCGAGTTCGTGCCGATCGACCGGCGCGGCTGAGCGTCGCGGCTCAGGCCCGCTTGCCGCGGAAGAACTCGGTCAGCAGGCGGCCGCATTCCTCGGCCAGCACGTGGCCCACGTGCTCGACCCTGTGATTCAGCCGCGTGTCGTTGAACAGCCGATACAGCGACTCGACCGCCCCGGCCTTGGGATCGGGGGCCCCCCAGACGACAACCGGAACGCGGGCCTGAAGGATGGCCCCGGCACACATCGGGCACGGCTCGAGCGTCACGTAGAGCGTGCAGCCCTCGAGCCGCCAGGACCCGAGGCTCGCCGCGGCCTGCGTGATCGCGATCATCTCGGCGTGGGCGGTCGGATCAGCGAGCTGCTCCCGCTGGTTGTGGCCGCTGCCGACCACCCGGCCCGCCGCCACCACGATCGCCCCCACGGGCACCTCGTCATCCGCGGCGGCCGCTCGGGCCTCCTCGAGGGCGAGCCGCATCCACCGCTCATGGGGCCGGCTGCCGGGCAGGTCGCCGTCGTGGAGATCGTCCATGCGCTGAATCGGGGAGGGGTCGGGCGGGCTGGGCGACGGTCCGGAATCGGGTACGATCCGGGTCTGAACCATCATCGACTCCAGGAGAACGCCCGTCCATGGATCCGCTCACGCTTCTCCTCCGCTGGGCGCATGTGCTGGCGGCGATCGTGGCCCTCGGCGGCCTGTTGTTCGCCCGGTTCGCGTTCGTTCCCGCGGCCGAGGAACTGGGCGCCGAAACGGCCGACCGCCTCCACGCCGGCGTTCGCCGCCGCTGGCTCCCCTGGGTGATCGGGTCGATCACGCTCCTCCTGGGCAGCGGCCTGGCCAACTACATCCTGCTGATGCGCCGCGTGAAGGGGGCCCCCGAACTCTGGGGCGGCGACTGGATGGGCCAGACCGGCTACCACGCCCTGTTCGGGGTCAAGTTTCTGCTGGCGCTGATCGTGTTCTACCTGGCCAGCGGGCTCGTGGGCCGAGGTGCCGGCACGCAGTGGATTCGTGACGCCCGCAAGCAGTGGCTGTCGGTCACCATCGGCCTTGGTGTGGCGGTGGTGCTGATCTCGGGCTGGATGCGGCAGCTGCACACCGGCGCCAACGACCTGCCCGATCCGGTCAAGGCCTACGCCCGCACTTATCTCGACGACATCGAGTCCGCCAACGCCGCCGGCGGTCGCGACGAGGATGATTCGGCCCGCGGCGGGGCCCGGTCGGAGCGTGCGGGCGGCGGCGCCCGCCCGGTTGACTCCGAACTGAAGACCGATCCAGAGGTGAAGAGCGATGGACAAGAAGCAAAAGAAGCGGATGGAGGTGCTGCATCAGAAGATCGCGAAGCTGCAGCAACTCCTGGCGGGGGCGAAGCAGCAGCCCGATGACCCCGGCGAGGTGCCGCGGCTCGAGCGGGAGCTCGAGGCGGCCCACGCCGAACTCGCCAGGCTCAAGCAGGGGGCGTGACGATGGGATTCCTGTCGGGGCTGTTCGGCGGGGGCTCGAAGCGGGTCGATCTCTGGAAGCGGTTCGAGCGGCTGCGGGAGTGCACCTCGGGCACGATGTCGGCCTTTTATAAAGTCCGCGACCGGCAGGATGGCGAGGTCCGCGGGCTCAAGCTGATCGACCGCGTCAAAAGCGCGCCGATCGAGGGTCGATACAAGGGCCTCGGCAAGCCAAGCGAGGGTGAAATCGGCAGGCAGATCGCCGGCCCCAACATCGCCCGTACGCTCGAGTGGGGCGAGTCGACCACCGGCGATCCGTTCGTGCTCCAGGACTTCGTCGAGGGCAGCCTGCTGCATGCCCTGCTGACGACCAAGAAGGTCGCCTTCTCGCCCGAGCAGAAGCTCGATCTCGTCCGTCAGGCGGCCACCGCCATCGCGACGGTTCACCAGGCCGGCTTCGTGCACCGCGACATCTGCCCGCGGAACTTCATGCTCCGCCCCGACGGGCGGCTCATCCTCTTCGACTTCGGGCTCACGGTGCCGGACAGGCCCGTCTTCCTCCAGCCGGGCAACCGGATCGGCACACCCAACTACATGGCGCCCGAGGTGGTCCGCCGGAAGCAGGCCGACAAGCGGCTCGACATCTTCTCCTTCGGCGTCACCGCCTACGAGATCTGCACGCTCGCCTCCCCCTGGCCGCGCGGCCAGACGGGCAACGTGGCGCTCTCCCACGACACGCCCGCGGAGCCGATCGCGCAGCACTGGCCCGAGATTCCCCAGCCCCTTTCCGCCGCGATCATGTCCTGCCTGGCGGCCGAACCAGCGGCCCGGCCGGAGAGCATGGAGCGGTTTCTGGGCGCGATTAGCAAAATGGGGCGGTGACAACATGGGGCGGTGACGGGCTGGCAGGCCGGCCCCGAAGCGGGTCCGGAGGCGCGGGCATGAGCCGTAATCCGGCCGGTACAGCCGGCCCTTGAAGCAGGCGACGAATCGGCCTATTTTTGTCGTCTTGCCCCATGCTGGCCGGTCGGCGGCCGCCTCGGGCCCCGCCCGACTCAGGCCACCTTCAGGAGACAGCACGATGACCATGGACAAGAGCCTCCGCGTCCGCAAGGGAGGCACGAGCGTCCGCGGCGTCCTGACGCGCGCCGAACGGATCGCCAAGCTCAAGGAACAGGAGCGCTGGCAGGAAGGCCGCAGCCCGATCGGCCTGCCCAAGGTTCGCGTGCCCAAGCTCTCGATGAAGAAAAAGAAGAAGGCCAAGGAGGAGGGCGAGGGCGAGGCTGCGGGGGCGAAGAAGAAATAGGTGGCACGCTGAGAGGGGTGGTGGGCGGATGCCCCGGGTTGCAGCGGACCTTCGGCCGCTGAACCCGCGTGCCTCGGGCGGTGTGGTGTGGGTGACGAGCCCCAAGCCACAAGCAAACCTTCGGCCGCTGAACCCGCGTGCCCGGGTGGTGTGGCGGGTCAGGCCTTGGCTTGCGGCTCTGAGGTCCGAGAGTCAACCCGCATGCCTCGGGTCGTGTGCCGGGGCGCGGCACTTTCTTAGAACTCACTGGTGATCTTGCGGGCGGCGGCTTGGCCCGAGGCGATGACCTGCGGGATGCCCACGCCGTGATAGGCGGCGCCGGCGAGCGCGAGCCGCGGGTGACGGGCGATGGCGGCTTCGATCCGGGTGACCCGGTCGGCGTGGCCGACGTGATACTGAGGCATCGCGGCCGCCCAGCGATCGACCTGGACGAAGCGTGGATGGCCCGTGGCGCCGATCAACACGGCCGCCTCGGCGACCGCGAGGTCGATGAGTTGCCCGTCATCGAGCGCGAGCGAGGCTGGATCGAGGGCGCCGCCGAGGAACACCCGCACGAGCACGCAGCCCGGCGGGGCACGGTGTGGGAACTTCGAGCTCGAGAAGCTCACGGCCAGGGCCCGCCGGCCGGCGGTGCGAGGCACCACGAGACCGGCCGCGTCGAGCGGATGGGCCACCTCGTCTCTGGCGAAACCGAGCGAAACGATTGCCGAGCCGGCATAGGCGATGCCCGCAAGCTCGGCGGCCAGAGCGGAATCGACTCCGGCCAGGAGCACCGCCGCGACCGGGGTTCGGGTGGCGATGCCCACGGCGTCCGCGGCGATCGTGGCGCCGCCCTCGCCGGCCACCGTCAGCTGCCAGCGATCGTCGACCCGGGCCAGCCGCTCCGCCCGCTCCCTGCGAATCACGACACCCCGACCGCGGAGCCATTCCCCGAACCGGTCGGTCAGGGTCTGCATGCCTCCCAGGAAACTCACGAACTGCCCGTAGCGGGCTCCGGTGGCATCACCCGCCGTGCTCTCACGCAGTCGAGCCTGTTCCCCGGCCCAGAGGCTACCCCGGTCCCGCTCCATCGCCACGAACTCCGGACAGGCCGCGGCCATGCCCAGCCGGGCGGGGTCGGCCGTCCAGATGCCCGCCGCCAGCGGCTGCACGAGCCGCTCGAACGCCTCACGTCC
>JBJTPO010000102.1:0-2749 GCA_046075145.1 Planctomycetota bacterium | reverse complement strand
CTGGCTCGTGGCCCCGCTCTTGCGGCGGGGCTTCACGGTGTTCGCCGTCAGCCACGTCTCCCAGCCAAAGGCGTCGGTCGCGGAGATCTTCGCCGATGTCTCGCGGGGCGTGCGGTTCGTGCGGACGCACGCCGACGACTATCGAATCGACCCCGACCGGATCGGCGTGGGCGGAGGTAGCGCGGGGGGCCATCTGTCCCTGCTGCTGGCGACCCGCGGCGGGCCGGGGCCGGCCGACGCCGCCGATCCGGTGGATCGGGCCAGCAGTCGCGTGCAGGCGGTCGCGGTCTTCTACCCGGTGACCGACCTGACGAACCTCACCGGCTCGACGGAAGACCCGGGCGACGGCGGCCCGCCGATCCACTTCCGGGCCGCGTTTCGTCAGGAACCGGTCGAAATGGCCGCCTGGCGGCTTCTGGCCCACGAACTGTCGCCGATCCATCACGTCACCGCCGACCTGCCGCCGGTCCTGATCCACCACGGTGACTGCGACACGCTCGTGACGCTCGACCAGTCGGTGCGGTTCCGCGCGCGGGCCCGGGAGGAGGGCGCCGATGTGCGGGTGGTCACCGTCCGTGGCGCGGGGCACGGCTGGCTGACGATGCCGCTCGACGTGATGCGGTTCGCCGCCTTCTTCGACCGAGTGCTGCGGCCGGAGCCATGACCGGGTTATCTTTGCGATCGTGCCCGTCACCAGTCGCCCTGGGGCCAGGGGACTGTCCCCTTGGCTGTCCCCTTGGCCGCGGCAGGGGACTGTCCCCCTTTCCTCCTTCCCCCCACCGCGAGGTTCCGATGCCCCCCCGCTCCCTGCTCGTGTCTCTGCTCCTCGCCGCCGCCCTCGCCCCCCAGGCCCGGGCCGAGGAGTCGCTGCCACTCGTCTTCGAAGAAACCTTCGCCCAGGGGGCCGACCGATGGGAGCCGACCGACCCGGCCGCCTGGACGCTGGGCCAGGACGGCGAGCGGGCCGTGTGGGGGCTCAACAAGCGGACGAGCGACTATCAGCCCAAGGTCCGCAGCCCCCACAACGTGGCGCTGGTCAAGGATCTCGTGCTCACTGACACCGAGATCGCCTTCCAGGTGAAAAGCACCCGCGACACGGGCGGCCACCGCGACTGCTGCGTGTTCTTCAACTGGCGGGATCCGGAACACTTCTACTACGTGCACCTGGGGGCCAAGCCCGATCCGGCCAGCGGCCAGATCATGATCGTGGACGGGGCTCCACGCCGGCCGCTCACGAAGAACACGAGGCCCGTGCCCTGGGACGACCAGTGGCACACGGTCAAGGTCGTCCGCGACGTGGCCACGGGCCGGATCACCGTCTTCTTCGACGACCTCGAGACGCCGCTGATGGAGACGACCGACAACACGTTCACGAGCGGCCGCGTCGGGATCGGCTCATTCGACGACATGAACGACTTCACGGCCGTGAGGATTTCCGGCCGCAAGGCCGGGGCCGGCGACGCGAAATAGGGAGACCCGCCCGAGGGTCTTGTCGAACTTGCGTTGCCTGGATGCGCTGGACCTCCACGGGACTTCGGCCAACGAAGCCAGGACCTCTCAGCCTACGACGTAGCCGGCCCAGTCGGCCGCAGTCCCGCCGCCGGCGGTGCTCCAGTTGGCCAGGTCCGCCTGCAGGGCATCGCACCCCCGGCGGGATGGCGGCTCGGCCGCCGCCGCGGAGAGCCCGTCTGAACGTCGCCGGGCGATCAGCGGCAGAGCGGGCGGCTCCGCCCGCCAGGCCTCGTGCGGCACCCCGCCTGCCGGCAGCGTGACCATGAGCAACTCGACGCCGGCAGGAATGGCGGACGGAGGGAGCGACCCGTCCACTTCCCAGGCCAGCAGCAGCGTGCTCCGGCGGCTGTGAGTCGCACTCGCGATCTCTGCGGCCGCCGCGGCCGACATGCCCTGCGGCACCACGGCCACGAGTGCGGCCGGATGCCAGGCCCAGCGGGCGATCGCGATCGCGGCCGTCTCGACGTCGAGGGCGCGGTGGGACGCGTCGGCAAGCAGGGCCAGCACGGCCACCCCCTCGGCATCGCAGCGGGCGAGGAACGCTTCGGACGGGTCCGGCACCGCCGCTGCAAGCGCCGCGGCCCGGAACGTGGTGAGATCGATCGTGTCGGCCGCGGTAGCGACCAGCGCGCGGGGCACATGCCGCCGGCCGTCGAGCCAGAGCGAGCGGCCGCGGACGCCCAGCCGCCGCAGGCCCACCGGCCGCTGCCAGGTGGCGACCTCGCGGCCCGCGACGACCAGCCGGGCATCGAGCCGGTAGAGGCTCGGCAGTTCGGGCGTCCAGAAGGAGGGCTCGGTGAGGATCGCGCGGGCCACGACCGAGGCCGTGCCAGCCGGTGCCTGCCCAGAAGGCGAGCCATGCACCGCCGCAAGCTTCGCCGTCATCGGCAGCGTGATCGCAGGCCGGCAGTCGGGGCCGGCAAGCGTGCCGGCGAGCGAGGCATCGCCGGCATCGGACCCCGGCGGCAGTTCGGCCCGGAAGAAGACCTCCGCCCGCAGCGAGTCGCAGCGGCCGAGAATGCATGCGAGCGTGGCCTGCATCGACATCCCTTTTCCGCCTTTGGAAACAGTCATGGGTTGGAGGGGTCGCCCGCAATCCCTGCCTCGGACGTGGGGCAGGCTTGCAGCCTGCCGAAACCGGCTCGATCTGCCAAAGCCGGTTCTGACAGTATCAGGGCCGCCGACCATGACAGGCCGGGTTGCCCAGGTTGCAAACCTGGGCCCGCTCCTTGGCCCA
>JBJTPO010000101.1:0-1295 GCA_046075145.1 Planctomycetota bacterium | reverse complement strand
CCGAGTCTCATCAGCGAACTGCCGATCGTCAAGGCTACGCCAACGGATTTAAACCCAAGACCCTGAAGACTCGCGTCGGTCGGGTAGACCTGCGGATCCCCCAGACCCGTGGCTACCGCGACGAGAACGGGCGGCCGTTCTACCCCCGGTCACTCGAGCGGGGCGTCCGCAGCGAACGGGCGATGACCCTCGCCGTCGCTGAGATGTACGTCCAGGGCGCCAAAGCTGAACGGCGGCTCCGCGATGTCGTGGCCCGCTACCAGAAAGCCGCCCCGCAGCTCGCCGCTTGGCTCGAGGAGAACGTTCCGGAAGCCCTCACCGTCCTCCGATCACCCACCGCCCATCGGCGGCGACTCCGCACCACAAACGGCCTCGAACGGCTCAACAAGGAGATCAAGCGAAGAACGCGGGTCGCGACGCTCTTCCCGAACGAAGCGTCGCTCCTACGGCTCGCCTCCGCCGTCCTCTCCGAGATCAGCGACGACTGGGAAACTGACCGCGCCTACCTCAACATGGAAGCCAGATGACCCACCTCTGAAAACCCGGATTTACAGAAGAGGTGTTGCTTTATCCCTGGGGGAAAGCAGGAAAAGCCGCTCAAGCCAAATTCACTGGTTCTCGAGGCCGAAAAGCCATGAGCGACGCAAGTGCCTCAACGCCAAGGCCGCATATAAGCGTGCCCGCCGCCGAGACGACATGGATCCAGGCTCGCCTTCACGTGGCTCGGCGTCAGAAAGACCCTCGCCCCAGAGCAGCGCACGACGGCGGCCCGAGCGTTCCATGCTGATTGCGAACTGCTCACGGCCTCAAATGACCAGCGAGATGGAGTTGGTCGTCGATGCTGGCGGTAGAGTCCGGTGCATCTACGACGAGGCACTGGACCGGCGGCAACTCGGCAAGTTGCAGATCACCCGGGCGAGCCACGCAGAGCCAGATGCCGAGGGCTACTGGTGGGCCGACATGGGGCCTGTTGATGGGCCTGTCTTGGGGCCGTTCAGGAGCCGGGCGGAGGCGCTACGGGCGGAGCGGAGGTGGCTCAGGCGGGAAGCCGATCATCGAGAGCCAAACTCCGCGTCACGACGGCAAGAAAACTGATGGCGGGACGTTGAAGAACTTGGCGAGAGCAACCATGTGGCTTTTGGTCATCTCACGTTCGCCGGTCAGAATCGCCGAGAGTGTTGACTGCGAAATCCCAACCGCCTTTGAAAGCGCCATCTGCTTGTGACCGCTCGACCGCATGAGTTCCCGCAGCACGTCTGATTCCGACGCGTCTGGAATCGGCGCGTGCTCGTCTT
>JBJTPO010000100.1:0-1844 GCA_046075145.1 Planctomycetota bacterium | reverse complement strand
CCGCGTCGAGCTTCTCGGGCGTCTCGTACGAGCCGTCGGCGATCGCCGCGCGGATCGCATTGACCCGATCGAGGCGGATGTCCGCGGTCGCGTCGGCGGCCCGCACCGCGTCGACCGACAGGGTCACCGCGTCGTGCACCTCGCCCACGCCGTGGCGGGCGGTGATCTCGGTGGCCTCGCTGGCCGCCTTCGTGGCGTCGAGCCCCTTGACCGCGCTGAGGCCCTGCGAGCCCTGCGTCGAAAATACGCCGAAGATGTTCATGATTGCTTTCCTTCCCCTGTCGTGAATCCGTTCACCCCCTGACGACCCGCTGTACGCGGCCGACCGTCCGGTGGTTCATCGGGATGTCGTTCGGTTCGAAACTCCACGCTCGAAGGCTGCGGATCGGTCCGCGAATCCTCGCCGTACTCATTCTTGCCGCGCATCGACGGGTCGGCGAAGGCGGGTTTTCGCTCCCGACCGCCCGAACCGACTCGCCTCAACGGCACAACTTTGATTCATCGACCGATCCCTGACGAAACTTCACTCGATTTTTTCGCTGCCGGTTTTTTGCGTTCTGCCGGCCCCGGGCTTGCCTTGCCTGCCCAGCTTCACGGCCGGGCCGACTACATCGCGAACTCCCGCCGCCGCCGCCCGAGCTGGTTCTGCAGCCGCTCGACGATCGCCGAGTGCATCTGGCTGACCCGGCTCTCGGAGAGGTCGAGCGTGGCCCCGATCTCCTTCATGGTCAGCTCCTCGTAGTAGTAGAGGATGATGATCAGCCGCTCGTTGCGGTTGAGGCCCTTGGTGACCAGCCGCATCAGGTCGTGCTTCTGGATCCGGCGGGTCGGATCATCCCCCTTCTTGTCCTCGAGGATGTCGATCTCGTGGACATCCTTGGAGCTGTCGGTCTCGCACCACTTCTTGTTGAGGCTCACGAGACTGACCGCGTTGGCCTCGACGAGCAGCTTCTCGAACTCCTCGGCGGAGAGCCCCATGTGCTCCGCCACCTCGGTGTCGGCCGGGGCCCGGCCGAGCCGGGCATCCAGGGTCTTGACCGCCTCGTTGAGCTTGCTGGCCTTGCTGCGGACCAACCGCGGCACCCAGTCCATCGTCCGCAGCTCGTCGAGCATCGCCCCGCGGATACGCGGAACGCAGTAGGTCTCGAACTTGACGCCCCGGCCCATGTCGAAGGCGTCGATGGCGTCCATCAGACCGAACGTCCCCGCCGAGACCAGGTCATCGAGTTCGACGCCGTCCGGGAGCCGGGCCCAGATCCGCTCGCCGTTGTATTTCACCAGCGGAAGGTAGATCTCGATCAGCTGGTTGCGGAGATCCTCCCGCGACTGATCCGCCTTGAACTCCTGCCAGATCGCCAGGATCTCTTCGGCCGATCGCTGCGTGCGCACTGCCACGTCATCCTCCTTGATGGGGGCTCAATTTTCCGGCCGGACCGCCGGACATCGGTCGGCGACCCGGTTTGGCTCGAACTTCTTCCGGAGCGGCCATCCACTCCGCCTCATTTTCCCAAGCTGTGATCGGTTGTCGGCTGCCGTGCGTCAGGCCGCCCGCGCCTGTCCCGTGTCTCCGACGGTCGCGAACACGTCGAGTCGCGGCTCGTCGCTCACCTCCTCCTCGGCCAGCACCTGCAGGTCGGGCAGCTGGCGAGCCAGCGCCTCGCGGACCGTGCGGCGCATGCCGGCGGGCACGAGCAGCACGGGCTGCCCTCCTCGCTCCACGGCGGTGCGGGTGGCGCGGCGAATCTCGGCCACCAGACGGGCGGACGGCTTGGCGGCCGCGGCGGGCCGCAACCCGTCGAGCCCGCCGCCGGCGAGCCGGACCGCGGTGAGCCTGCCATCGGGAT
>JBJTPO010000099.1:0-1974 GCA_046075145.1 Planctomycetota bacterium | reverse complement strand
GCCCGGACCATGAAGTGAAGGAACCAGCCGCTGAACAGGAGCGCCGCCGCGACGCCCACGATTTCCCATCGCCGGCCGCGGCGGGAACGAACCAGCCCGCCGGCGGGGGAGATGTCCCGGCTGACAACAGTTTCAGGCGCGGCTGGGGGGCGGGCGGGCATGCGGCGCGACGAAGGCGCGGAGCATGCCTCCGGGAGCCCGGTTGACGATGACATAGTGGTAAGGATGTGCGATCCACCGCGTCGGTTGCCAACCGGCCGGAAAACTGGCCCGCTGATGGCGCCACCATGAAGAACCACGCCGGGCGCGAGGGCCGCGAGGTTCGTGGTCACGAGCGCCTTGGCGTGGCGCGGAGAGTGGGCGTGGATCGCCCGGGCCACGACCTCCTTGCCGCTGCCGGTCGGGCCGGTCACGAGCACCGGCAGGTCGCTGGCCGCGACCAGGGCCACCTGCTTGAACACCTCCTGCATTGGCGGAGACGAGCCGACGAGTTCGGCCGGCGGCGGCGCTTCAATCGGCGGGCTCGTCTGCACGTCGCGGTCGGCGAGCGCCCGGGCCACCACTTCCGAGACCCGCTCCAGGTCGAAGGGCTTCACGAGGTAGTCGAAGGCCCCGGCATGCACGGCCCGCACGGCGGTATCCAGGTCGCCGAAGGCCGTCATCACGACCACCGGCACGGCCCCGGCGGCCGCGCGAATCTCCGGCAGCGACCGGATGCCGTCCTGATCGCCAAGCCGGACATCGAGCAGGATTGCGTCCGGCGGCGCCTCCCCGGCCGCGGCGACCGCCCGCGGGATGTCGGCCGCGACGGCCACCTCGTGCCCCTCGTCCGAGAGGAGTTCCTTGAGGCTCCAGCCGATGGCCGGCTCGTCATCGACAACCAGGATCCGGCTCACGGCTCGCGGTCCTCACCGGGTGGGTGGCCGGCCGGAAACGGCAGGGCGATCACGAACCGCGTCCGGCCGGCCACGCGGCTCCACGACAGTCTACCGCCGTGCTCCTCGGCCACCGCCTTGGCGACGGCGAGCCCCAGGCCGATCCCCTCCTGCTTGCCGGTCACGAACGGCTCGGCGAGCGAGTCGGCCAGTTCCGCCGGGGGGCCGGGCCCATCGTCCTCGACGGCGAGTTCGAGGCACCCATCGGCGAGCCGGGTTTCGATCCGCACACGGCCGTCGCGGCCGACGGCGTCGATCGCGTTCAACGCGAGGTTCACGAGCGCCGCGCGGAGCGCCTCGCGACGGCCCGTGAGCGGCGGTAGCCGGGCGGGTGGGTCGGCCTCGAGCCGCACTCCGGCGTGTTCTGAGCGGGGCCCGGCCAGATCCTTGACCTCGGCCACGAGCGCCGCGATGTCGACCGGGCCGGTGGCCGCCTCGCCTGGCCGGCCCAGCGCCAAGAGGCCGCGGACTTCCTCTTCGAGGATGTCGAGCTGCCGCGTCGCCACCGTGAGGCTCTCGTCGGGCCCGTCGGCGGCGGCGGGGCAGCGGCGGCGATGGAGGTCGATCGCGAGGCGGGCGCCGGTGATGGCGTTGCGGAGTTCGTGGGCGAAACCGGCGGCGAGCTGGCCGAGCAGCCGCTGCCGTTCACCGGCGAGCAGCGCGTCGCGGAGCGTGGCGAGCTTCCCGCTCAAGGCGTTGACGCCCGTCACGAGCCGATCGACCTCGGCGGCCGGCTCGGTCGCGAGCGGCGGCAGCAGCGTGCCAAAGTCTCCGCCGGCGATCCGGCCGACGTGGGTCTCGACCGCCGCGATCCGCGCCGCGATCCGGCCGGTGGTCCGCAGGCCGAGGGGCACGAGCACGGTGAGCGTGGCCGCGGCCACGGCGAGCACGGGCCACACTGCCTCGAGCGTCGTCGCGAGCATGCCCGGCACGGGCGTGAGCACGAGCACGGTCTCCGGCCGCACGCCCTGCACCCGCGTGGCGGCCACGCGGTGCCGCGTGCCCGCGATCATCACGGTGTCGCCGCCGGCGGCGGCCG
>JBJTPO010000098.1:0-1373 GCA_046075145.1 Planctomycetota bacterium | reverse complement strand
GCCCTGGCGAGATTTCACCGGCGGCAGGGCGTCGATGTCGACGTCGGAGACGCCATCGCCATAGGTGAGCAGAAAGGTTCCGGTTCCGAGCCAGTCGCGGAGCCGCCGCACACGTCCGCCCGTGTTCGTCTCGGTCCCCGTGTCCACGAGGTGCACCCGCCAGTCGAGCGTGGCCGCTTCGGCGCGATCGACCCGGCCCGAGCTGAGGTCGACCGTCATGCTGCCCATCAGTTCGGCGCAATCGACGAAGAACCGCTTGATTTGGTCCCCCTTGTAGCCCAGGGCGATCGCGAAGTCACGGAGGCCGAACCGCGCGAAGTGGGAGAGGATGTGCCAGAGGATCGGCCGGCCGCCGATCTCGACCATCGGCTTGGGGCGGATTTCGGTCTCCTCGGCGAGCCGTGTGCCCATGCCCCCGGCGAGTATCGCGACGTGCATGATCGATCTCCTGCGTGAACAAGGGGTCAGGCGGCCCGGCTGGTGGCGGCCGGGGCGGTGCGGGCGAATCCGACGAGCGTCTCGGTGTAGTCACGCCACGACGGCCAGGTGGCCGCGGCGGCTTCGCGAGTGAGCCGGCTGCGGGCATCAGTGTCGGCGGCGAGCCTGTGGATCGCGGCCGCGATCTCGGTCGTGTCCTCGGGATCGACCAGCTCGCAGCCCCCGGTCCGCTCGGCGATCTCCCGCATGCTGCCCCGGTCGCTCGTGATGCAGGGCCGGCCGCGACGGAGGCTCTCGATGATCGGCAAACCGAAGCCCTCGTCGAGCGAACAGTAGACGGTGAAGGCCGCCCGCTCGTAGAGGGCGTGGAGCGCGCCGTCGTCGAGATGTTCGTGGAGGGCCAGGCTGTGGCCGGCCGCGACGGCGGCGGCGAACTCGCGGCGGAAGGCGCCATTGAGCCAGCCCGCGTTGCCGGCGAACACGCCGGTGAACCGGGCTCCGGCGGCCTGGGCCTCGACCATCGCCCGGAGGATCCGGGCCTGGTTCTTCCGGGGTTCGATCGTGCCCACGCAGAGCACCATTGGCCGGTCGAAGGCGGGGGTCGACTGCACGGCTCGGATGGGAAAGTCGGCCCCCAGGTAATGCACGGCCACGGCCGGCCTCGTGCCCTGCCGCGGCACCACGCCGAGCAGCCGCTCGAGGTCGTTGCGGACCGTCGCGCTGATGCAGGAGATCGCGTCCACGTGACGGCTCAGGCTCAGGGACCGCAGGTACATCGAGTGGGCGAGCGACGAGAACAGTTCGGGCCGGCGGATCGGGATCGCGTCGTAGAACACGAGCGTCGAGCGCAGCGGCGTGGCGTCGTCGAGGAGACGAATCGCGTCCACGTGCGAGTCGCCGCCGATCAGCTCGGGCAGGAGCAGCGCGTGGTCCCA
>JBJTPO010000097.1:0-4856 GCA_046075145.1 Planctomycetota bacterium | reverse complement strand
CATGGTATGGTCGCATTGGTATTGCAATGACATGTAAAACAAAGTAATATAAAGTAAACCATGGGAAGCGTGTAGTCGCTGTGGAGACCGGCGCGGCGGCCGTGGCCTGCCTGGGCGTAGAGCAGCACCGCGTCGATCTCCAGCGGCTCGACCTTCCACTTCCACCAGTCGCCGCGGGTGCGGCCGGTGCCGTAAGGGCTCGAGCGTCGCTTGAGCATCAAGCCCTCGACGCCGCGGCTGCGAGACTCGGCCCTTCGGGCGGCGAGCCCCTCCCACGACTCGGCCGCGACGACCGGCGAGCGGAAAATCACGGCGCTGCCAGCCGGCCCCGCGAGCGCCTCGCCGAAGCAGGTTGGCACGACCTCCTCGAGCCGCGTGCGGCGGTGGAGCAGCGGCAGTGGCCGCAGGTCGACGCCGGCCTGCTCGACGAGGTCGTAGGCCACGAACACGGCCGGGATCTCGGCGAGGATTTTCTTGGGCACGATGCGGCGGCTGGCCCGCTTCGAGAGGGGCGCGAAGCCGAGGAGCGAAAGGCCGCCGGCGGGGTCACCGCGACCGACCGCGAGCAGCTCGCCGTCGAGGACCGTTCCGGGCGGAAGCAGGGCGGCGGCGGCGACGATCTCGGGAAAGGCGTCGTTGACGAGTTCCTCGCCGCGGCTCCAGAGCGTCGCGTCGTCGCCTCGCCGGACGATCTGGGCCCGCATCCCGTCCCACTTCCATTCGGCCTGCCAGTCCTCGACCGGGCCGAGCTCGGCGGCCACCGCGGCAGGATCGGGCCGGTCGAGCGCCGAGGCGAGAAAGAAGGGATAGGGCCGGCGGTCGTCCGTGGCCGTCCCGGGGGCGAGCAGGCGGGCAAAGCCCTCGGCGTCGAGCGGACGGCCGGCCACGCCCATCAACCGGTGGGTCATCACGGCCGGCTCGACGCCCGCCACCTCGGCGAGCGCCTTGGCCACGAGCGTGCGCGACACGCCCACCCGCAGGCCCCCCGTGAGCAGCTTGTGCCAGACGATCCGCTCCCGCGGCGCGAGCCGCCGCCAGGTGGCCGTGACCACCTCCCGCTTGCGGGCCTCGTCGGCGTCACGGATCGCGTGGATCGTGGTGGCCACCGCCTCGGCGAGGCCGGGCCGCGGTGCTTCGGATGTGTCGGCCGCCGCGTCGGGCAGGAGCAAGGCGAGCGTCTCGGCGAGGTCGCCGACGTGGGCGTAGGCATCCTCGACCAGCCACTCTGGCAAGCCCGTCTCCTCGGCTGCCCACTGCCGCAGGAGCGTGGTGGAGACCGCCCGCAGCTGCCGCGCGCCCGCGAGCACGCCCACCGCGCAGGCGGCGTCGGCCGGAGCGGCCGTGGAGAAGTAGGCGACCAACGCCGCGAGCTTCTCCTGAGTCCGCGTCGTGGCGTCGAGCCGCCAGTAGAGGTCGGTGAACTGTTTCATGGGCCAGTTGGTGGCAGCCCGCAGTCTGCTTGGAGTGGCGGCGGGATTTCATCCCGCCGAAGAAGCGGCACGGTGGTTCCGCGGGTTGAAAACCCGCGGCCACTCAGAGGTGGTCCCGTGCGAGCGAACTCCAGGTCATTCCTCAGAGCCTTCCTCCTCGTCACCGGCCGCGTCATCGCCGGCCGCGTCGGGCGGCGTCTCGCCCGTGAACCGCGTCGCCAGCGGGGCGGCGTCGAGCCCCTTCGACTCGCGCAGAAATCGGGCCAGCACGTCGGCGAAGCCGTGGGTCACGAGCACCCGCCGGGCCCGTGAGGCTTCGACGGCGGCGAGCAGGCAGGGGAAGTCGGCATGATCGGATACGACGAAGCCCTTCTCCACGCCCCGCCGGCGGCGGACGCCGCGAACCGTCATCCAGCCCGAGGCCACCGCGATCGAACACTCTCCGAACAGCTTGAGCCACGAGCCGCCGAGCACGCTCGGCGGCGCGATCACGAGCGCCCGACCGTCACCCACGCGGCGTGCCCGCGGCGGCACGCGGTCAATCGACGGCAGCTTCACGCCGCTGGCGCGATACGCCTCGACGAGCTTCATCACGGCGCCGTGGGCCACGATCGGGCCGATCCCGGGATCGACCATGGCCGCCAGCCGCTGCGCCTTGCCGAGCGCGTAGGCCAGGATCACGCTCGTGCGGCCGGCGTCACGGTTGGCCCGCCACCAGCCGTTGATCTCGGCGGCGACGCTCGCCGGGTCGGGCCAGCGGTAGACGGGCAGGCCGAAGGTGCTCTCGGTGATGAACACGTCGCAGGGCACCGGATCGAAGCCTGCGCAGGTCGGGTCGGCCTGGAGCTTGTAGTCGCCGCTCACCACCCAGGTCTCGCCGCGGTGCTCGACCCGCACCTGGGCCGAGCCGAGCACGTGGCCGGCGGGGTGCAGGGACACGGTCACGCCGTTGATCGTGACGGGCTCGCCAAAGCGGACCGCGTCGATCGTGGCGTTGCCCCCCATCCTGGTCCGCAGCACGGTCTTGCCGGGGGCGGCGCAGAGGTAGCGGCCGCAGCCGCTGCGGGCGTGGTCGGCATGGGCGTGGGTGATCACGGCCCGCTCGACCCGCCGCCAGGGATCGATGAAGAAGTCGCCGGCGGCGCAGAAGAGCCCCGAGTCGGTGACCTCGAGCAGTGCTGGCGACCGGTCAGGCACGGGGGCGGGCTCCCGGATCGGCGGAAGCCAGGGCCGAGGCCACGTTGCCTAGCGGTAGGCCTGGGAGCCGACCGCGGGGAAGCGGTAGCCGCCGAATCCAAGTGGAGCGTAGCTGGGCCAGTCGCCCGGGACGACCCCCGGTGGCGTGCCATACATCTTCAGGTGGGCGTGCGCGGGTTGGTGGGCGGCACGAAGTATTTGGGCCGCGTGCCGTGGCCCGTCACGTAGGGGCTGGCGCCGGGAGCGTAGGGCGCCTGGTTCCGCGGCGTGCCGGTCGAGGCCGCCGAGGAGGCCCCGCGCCACCGCCGGCCGCCGGCGGCCTCGGCGGGCAGGCAGACCGCCACCGCGACGAGCAGCGTGAGGGCGGCGAGCGACAGCGGGCGGAGCATGGCGGGGCGGCGCTTGGTTCGAGGGGGCGCAGGCACTGCGAGGGGGGCGCGGGGACTGTCCCCTGCGGTACTTCCATTCATGACTGGTATCGTCTGCCGATACTCGCCGGCATCGCTTTCCGGGCCGGCGGCCGAGCCGCACCGTTGGCGCCGATTGTAAGGGCCGGGCTCACCCCGCGGCGGCGGCGGCTTGGCCGGCCGCCCAGCGGATCTCGACGGGCAGGCCGAAGGCCTTTTCAAACAGTTCCGTCCGCCGCTCCGCTCCCCAGATGTCGGCCTGGGGTTCCTGGTCGGCCATCACGTCCATCGCCACGCGCCCGTCGGCCACGGTCACGACCACGTCCCGCACCTGCTGGGTGCGGCTGCGGTCGAGGCCGCCGGCCACCCGCAGGATCGCGGCCAGCCGCTGCACCCGTTGCTGATCATCGGAGGACAGCCGGGCCAGGTTCTTGTGCTTCCGCCTCGGCAGGGCGCCGCGGTGATAGCGGGCCACGTTGGCGATCAGTTCGACCTCGTGGGGCCGCAGGCCGGGCAGCCGGCTGTTGCGGATCAGGTGGTAGCTGTGCTTGTGGTGCTGGTCGTAGTTGATCACGTAGCCCACGTCCTGAAGCCGGGCTGCGATCTCCAGAAACTGCCGGTCGGCCGGCGGCAGTTCGAGCGGCTCGGCCAGTTGTTGGAAGATCCGGCCCGCCAAGGCCGCCACGGCGCGGCCATGCTCCAACTCGCCGGAACAGGCCGCAGCCAGCCTTTCGATCGCAGCCTCCCGTTGGGCCGTCTCGTCGCCGGTGGGGCGAGGCACCTCAAGCTCGTCGATCATCTCGCGGACGAGGCCGTCCCGCACGCCGCGGGTGTGAACCACCAGCTGGTTGACGCGGAACCGCTTCATCAGGGCGTCGACGATCGAGAGGCCGGCGATGATGATGTCGGCCCGGTCGGGTGTCATGCCCGCCAGCGTCCGCCGGACGCGGAGCGGGATCTTCTTGAGGCGGTCGAGCAGGTGGCGGACCTCCGCGTGGGAGACGCGGTAGCCGGCCACCGGCGCGTCGGCCTCCCGCTTGCCGGCCATCACGAGTTCGGCGAGCGTGGTGAAGGTGCCGCCACAGCCGACCAGGAAGTGTGGCGCGAAGAGCGGCCGCGTGGTCTGCTTCTTGAGGACGCTCGCGATCCCGGCATCGAGTTCCCCGAGGCCCCGCTGGAGCACGGCCGCATCGGCCCCTTCACCGAGGCCGAACTGCTCCGTGAGCCGGACCACGCCGAGCGGTGTGGAGAAGATCGACTCGATCAGGTTCCCCGTCGCGAACACGATCTCCGTGCTGCCGCCGCCGATGTCGGCCATCACCACGTTGCGGCCCGTGAGGTCGAAGGCGTGCTGGACGCTTGCAAAGGCGAGCCGCGCCTCCCGCTCGCCTGAGATCACCTCCACCTCGAGCCCCACCTGCTCGCGGACACGGCGGCAGAACTCCGGCCCGTTGCGGGCCTCGCGGACCGCACAGGTGGCGATCGTCCGGAGGGCCGTCACCTGATAGCCGGCGGCGATCTCCTTGAAGGTGCGGAGGGCCGCGACGGTGCGGTCCATGGTCTCGTCGTCCAGCCGCCCCTCGGCCGAGACGCTCCGCCCGAGGCGGGTCGGCTCCCGCTCCTCGTCGAGGATCCGGTAGGCGCCTCCCCGCAGGGCCTCGGCCACGAACAGCCGCACGCTGTTGGAGCCGATGTCGATGGCCGCCAGCCGGCAGGCCATGTCGGGGGAGAGCCAGATCTGGCGTTCGTCGTGCTCGTGGTCCACGGCGGGCTTCCTGACGGCTTGACTGAAGGCCTCTCATGATACCTTCGATCGACTACA
>JBJTPO010000096.1:0-4555 GCA_046075145.1 Planctomycetota bacterium | reverse complement strand
TCGACGCCGACGGCGACGGCCGGAGCGAAGGCCTTTCGCTGGCGATCGAACCGCGCAACCAGGGTGAGCGATTGGTCGGCCTCACCGGCGACGTGACGATCACGGCCTACGACGCGGCGGCCGCCTCCGGCTCGCGGCCCTTGGCCCGGTGGACGGTCGCGGCGGCCGATGCCGCGGCCCGGTTCCGGCCCACGGGCCGCCGCCGCGGCCTGGTGATCGACCTGCCGTGGCAGGGCACGCTTCCTGAGGCCGGCCATGTCCGCGTGACGGTCGAGTCGCCCTCCGCCGCCGGCCCGCTCACCGCCGAGTCACTCGTCCCGGTGCGCTGAGCCTGGTCTCCGCCCGGGACGCAATCCGCACAAACCGGCCCCACCCGAAGCCTGCAGCACTGGTCAAAACTCTCCCACGACCTCGCCGCCCGCCCGCGTGCCGAGCGCCTGCCAGACATGCCGGTCGATCGGCCTCGCTCACGAACCGGGCCGAGTCGTCCCCCAGGGCCACCTTGAGGCCGGCGTGATGGTGCGTGCGTCACCCGGCAGATCCGTTAGCACCTTGAGATGTCGTTGATCGCGTCGATCATCCCCTCCGGAAACCGGTTGCGGAAATCGTGGTAGGCGCGCACGGCCAGCGCGAATGGTCGCGTCCGGCTCGGGCGCTGCGTCCGCCGGATCAGAGCAGTGATTCTCGAGGATAGTATGGCGAGAGGCGTTGCGGCTCATTGGCCGGCCAGCCGTCGATTTGACTCCCACAATAGACGCCTGTACACTCCGTGACGAGCGGCGGGTCGCGACCCGACAGCCGCCGTGCCGCATACGGGCCCCATTGCCATGAACACGTATCGAATCTACGAGGATCTGCGGTCATCCCTCGGCGAAGAGGCAGCGAAGTCGCTCGCGCACACGCTCGGGCCGATGTTCGAGGAACTGGGAGAGACGGTTACCAAGGCCGATTTCCGCGAACTCAACGCTACTGTCGGCCGGCTGGCAGAGGCCCAGTCGCGGACCGAGACTCAGGTGGCCGCGCTGACCGAGGCCCAATCGCGGACCGAGAACCAGGTGGCGACGCTCACGCAGGTGATCCAGTCTCTGGGCCTGGAGTTGAATCGGCAGGGGACTCGTCTCGACGCCGTGCTTGGCTGGACATTTGAGATGCGATTCCGCGATCGGCTCACGTCCTACCTGGGCCGGCTGATGCGGCGGGGAAGGCTGCTGCGGAATGACGAGGTGCTCGACGCGGTCGAACGTTCAATCGATGACAGGGAGGCCGATGAACTCCTGCGAGCTGACGCGATCGCGACGGGCCTCGTCGATGGCGTTGCCAGCCACGTGGTGGTGGAGGTCTCGGCCACGTGTGCCGCCGACGATGTCGATCGCGCACAACGGCGGGCCGACATCCTGCAGAAGGCGGGTCTCAGGGCCATTCCGCTGGTCGCGTGCGAGGCCATTTCACGCGAACTCCTCGCCTACGCCCAGAGCCGGCAGGTTCGCGTCTGGTGCAACGGCGCGATGCTCGACGCGACAGCCGCTTGACCACGGGTTCCACAGCGTCTGCAGGCGCCCCGCCAAATCTGAACACCAAGCGCACACGAGCCGATCAACGTGCCACGATTTTGAGGGCTGGCACGTGGCTGGCAGGCCTTCACTGGAGGAACCGCTCTAAAGCCCCCGGTCCTCGAGGAAGTTGAGCAGGTCGGCAACGCGGTTGGAATAGCCCCACTCGTTATCGTACCAGCTCACCACCTTCACCAGGTTGCCGAGGCCGATCGTGTCGACGGCCGAGAAGATCGAACTGTGGGGGTCGCCCCGCAGGTCGGTCGAGACGAGTTCTTTTTCGGTGTATCGCAGAATCCCCTTGAGCGGGCCGTCGGCCGCCTTCTTCATCGCCGCGTTGATGTCGGCGGGCGACGCCTCCTTGCCGAGCAGCGCCGTGAAATCGACGACGCTCACGGTGGGTACGGGAACCCGGAACGCCATCCCGGTGAACTTCCCCTGCAGGGCCGGGATCACGAGTCCCACGGCCTTCGCGGCGCCGGTGCTCGAGGGGACGATGTTCATCGCAGCGGCCCGCGCATCGCGGAGATCCTTGGCGGCGGTATCCACCGTCTTCTGCGAGTTGGTGTAGGCGTGCACGGTGGTCAGCAGGCCCTTCTCGATCCCGAAGGTCTCGTGCAGCACCTTCGCGACCGGCGCCAGGCCATTGGTCGTGCAGGAGGCGTTCGAGATCACGTGGTGCTTCTTCGGGTCGTACATCTCGTTGTTGACGCCGAGCACGATCGTGAGGTCCTCGTTCTTGGCGGGCGCCGAGATCACCACCTTCTTCACGCTGTCGCGCTTGTGGGCGACAGCCTTGGTGGCATCGGTGAAGAAGCCGGTGCTCTCGACCACGATCTGCACGTCCTGACTGCCCCAGGGGATCGAGCCCGGGTCCTTCTCGCCGAAGACGTGGATCTTCTTGCCGTCAACGATGAGGTCGTTGCCCTCGTAGTCGACCTTTCCCTTGAAGGGGCCGTAGTTCGAGTCGAACTCGAGGAGGTGTTCGTTGGTCTTGGCGTCGGTGAGGTCGTTCAGAGCCACCACCTGCACGTCGCCATTGAGGCCATACTTCTCGTAGATGGCACGGAAGGTGAGGCGGCCGATGCGGCCAAAACCGTTGATGCCGACGCGAATGGGCACGGGCGATCTCCTGGGAGCCAGAGGGCACGGAACCGGCCCGGGTGGGCCCGCGACGCCGCGGGGGGCCGATGACGAAAGCTGCGGGAATATACACGCGCGGCGCGGCCGTTCTCAATTCCCCGCCGCCGGCCTGCGGCGAAACCTCTCGTGGCCGGCAGCCGGCGGCGCGCGGTAGGCTCGAGCGGCCATGCCCGATCCCGTCATCCGCCTCGAGAACGTCCGCAAGAGCTTCGCCATGCCGGGGGGCGAGCGGGTCGACATCCTCGACGTCCCCGGCTTCGTCCTGGCCGCCGGCGAGCAGGCGGCGCTCGAGGGCTCGAGCGGCTCCGGGAAGTCCACGCTCCTCCACGTGATCTCCGGCATCATGCGGCCGGATGCCGGCCGGGTGGAGGTGGCCGGCACCGACATCACGAGGCTCCCCGAAGGCCGCCGCGACCGGCTCCGGGCCGACACCCTCGGCCTCGTGTTCCAGCAGTTCAACCTCCTGCCAGGCTTCACGGCGGTCGAGAACGTGCTCGTGGCGATGTCGTTCGCCTCGGGCAAGCCCGATCGGACCCGGGCGACGGCGCTCCTGGAGGCAGTCGGCCTCGGCCACCGGCTCCATCACAAGCCGGCCGAGCTCTCCATCGGTCAGCAACAGCGGGTGGCCGTGGCCCGGGCCCTGGCCAATCGCCCCCGGGCGATCCTCGCCGACGAGCCCACCGCCAGCGTCGATGCCGCCAACCAGCAGCAGGTCGTGGATCTCCTGAAGAACACCTGCACCGAGCACGGCGTGGCGCTCCTGGTGGTGACCCACGATCCCGACGTGGCCTGCCAGTTTCCCCGGCGGCTCGAGCTCGAGGAGTTCAACCGCGCGGGAAGGCGGAAGGCCTGAGCCCATGTCCCTCCTCGGTATCGCCTGGCGCAGCATCCGGCAGCGGCTCTTTACGAGCGGGCTCACGGCCCTGTCGCTGGCGCTCGGCGTGGCGCTGGTGGTGGCCACGCTCGTGATCGGCGGCGTCGTCCGTGACGCCTTCGCCTCGGGCCAGGGGCTCGGTTACAACCTGATCGTGGGGGCGAAGGGGAGCCCGTTGCAGCTGGTCCTCAACAGCGTGTATCTCGTGAGCAAGCCGATCGAGAACATCTCCTGGAGCTTCTACCAGGAGTTTCTCCCGGCCTCCGCCCGGCCCGACGGCGTGGCCGGCCGCTATGCCGGCAGCATCGCCAAAGCCGTGCCGATCTGCATGGGGGACTATTACAGGAGCTTCCGAGTGGTGGGCACCAATGCCGCCTACTTCGACTCGCTCACGGTCGGCGACGGCCGCCCCTTCGCCTTCGCGGCCGGGAGGAACTTCCGCGACGCCGAGTTCTTCGGCGGGGTGCTCGGCAGCGCGGTGGCCGCGAAGCTCGGCCTCGCCGTGGGCGATGCCTTTTCCCCGACGCACGGCGCTGACGACGGGCTCGTCCACGACCCCTTCACCGTGACCGGCATCCTGGCCCGCACCGACACTCCGGTGGACCGCGGCGTCTATGTGAACATGGAAGGCTTCTATCTCCAGGAGGGCCACGCCAAACCGTTGCCTGCGGGTGAGATCGCCGAGCAGGCCGACGCGGAGACCGATTCCCCGGCCCGAGCCGGCAATCCGGCACCGCTGCCGTTCGCCCAGCGGGAGGTGACCGCGATCCTGGTGGAGACGGCCTCCCCCGGCGGGATGCCGGCGGAACTGCTGGCGATGGGGCTCAAGACCACGATCAACGAGGGCCGTGACGGCCAGGCGGCCGAGCCCGTCCGCGAGATCCGACAGCTGCTCGACCTCTTCGTGAGGCCGCTGGAGCTCCTCCTGCTCCTGGTCACGGCGCTGGTGGTGGTGGTCTCGGCGATCAGCATCCTCGTGAGCATGGTG
>JBJTPO010000095.1:0-9985 GCA_046075145.1 Planctomycetota bacterium | reverse complement strand
GACGGTCGGGTCCGGCGCGAGAACGCCCACCGTGATCGTCGGCGTGCGGAGAGTGACCTGCGCCACCTTCGGATCCGCGGCCAGGATCGGGGAGCTCGGGATCAGAGCCACCTCGGAGCGGATCTCGGCGAGGGTCTTCTGTACGTCCTTGACGCTCTCACGCAGCTCGAAGACGCAGAAACCCGCCCCCTCCTGAGCCACGCTCGTGACCTTCTTGATGCCCTCGACGCTGCGGCAGGCCTCTTCGATCTTTTGGCAGATGCCTTCCTCGACCTCCTCGGGCGTGGCCCCGGGATAGGGCACCGTGACCAGCACGATCTCGAGGTCGAACTCGGGAAACACCTCCCGCCGCATCGAGGCGAAGGCCATCATCCCGACCAGCATGATCGCGATCACCAGCGTGTTCATCGCCGGCTGGTTGCGAATCGTCCAGGCGATGATCGATCTCATGTGTCGTCCCTGCCCGGAGTGACGGCAGGGGCGGCCGCCGCGGCGGGCGCGGCCGCGGACCGCGACGCCGGCTCGACCACCGCCATGCCAGGGCGCGGGCTGGTGAGCTGGCTCGTGACCACTCGGTCGCCGGCGACGAGCCCCGCGGGCCCGCTCTCGAAAATGGCCCGGCCTCCGGCCACCTGCACCGGCTTCGGCCGGAGGATCTCCAGCCGGCCGTCGCGGACCAGCCAAACCTCACCGCTGGGTCGCCGGGCCTCCTCGGGGATCGAAACAAGCTCGTGAGGCGAATCGACGTGGAACCTCACCTGCACGAACATGCCCCGCATCAGCGACCGCGGCGATCCGGGGGGCGGCGTCTCGACCGCCGCGCCGTAGCGATCGAGGGCCCGGACCTTCGTGGGCTCGGTGACGATCACGCGGCAGGGGAGCGTGCGGGTCTTCTCGTCGAGACCGCGACCCTCCTGCCGGGAGAGAAAACCGTCCCACTCATACTGGCTGTCGCCCACCGTGAACACGACCGTGACAGGGGTGTCGGGCATCTCGTGGGCGCCACCGGCGAGCGGATCGGCCAGCCCGGCGGACCGCCAAACCCGAGCGAGTTCGTCCATCTGCAGGCTCGTGCGGACCTCGGCCTGCCGTGTGTCCTCGATCGTGACCAGCGCCATCCCCTTGGCGACATAGGAATCCTGCTCCACGTGATCCTCGACGATCACGCCATCCGTGGGGGCGGCGACCTTGGTGCGGGCGAGGTCGAGCTTCGAGCGGTCGAGCATCGTCTCCGCAAGCGCCTTCGCCTCCTCCAGGCGGTGCTTCCGCTTGACGAGCACCCGGGCCTGGCCCTGAAGATTCGTGAGCGTGGTGATCGCCGAGAGTTCCTCACGGATGGCGCGGTCGTGCTCCGCCTCGGTGACGATCCGACCGGCCTTGAGCCCGTCGAGCCGCTTGACCTCGCGTCCGGCCAGTTCCAACTGCTGCGTCGCCAGCTGGACGGCCGTCGCGTTCTGCTTGATCTCCTCTTCAGCCTCCTCGATGGCGAGCGCCGCCTGGCTCGCCTCCCGCTCGAGTCGGGCCACGTCGAACTCGTAGTCACGCGGATCGATCTCGAACAGCGGTGTGCCCGCGGTCACGAAGCGGCCTGCCTTGCAGGCCTCGGACTTGTGCAGCACGCGGCCGGGCACCTCGGCGGCCAGCGTCACCTCCCGAAGCGGCACGACCACGCCATCGAGTTCGATCGTCAGGCCGCCGGTCTCGCGGATCACCTCGACGGCCCGGACGGGGGCCGCCGCCGGCTTGTCGGCCTGCTTCCGCTCGGGAGGCGGCTGGCTGCCCAGGTAGCGAAACACGGCGAACCCGGCCGCGAGAATCACGATCGGCGTCAGCCAACCCGCGATGGTGCGAACAATCTTCATGTCGGAGATGCCTGGGAGGGAACGGAGGCCGTCAGCGCAGGCCCGGCCCCGAGGGCGGCGAGCGTCAGTCGGGTGACGTGATCGGCGAGATCGACGGGCGTGTGGAGGGCGGCGAGTTCGGCGGCCGGAACGAGCATCCCGACCACGTCGCCGGCCGCCCGGTAGACGAAGCACTGGCCCATCACGCCCACGGCCAGCCGCCGCAGCCGGGGCTCGTCGAGCCGGCCCGCGGCCAGCTCGGCGAGAATCGAGACGAGCATCTGGAAGTGGGGCCGAAAATAATCCTCGACCAACTCGCGGCAGGCTTCGGTCGGTTGCAGCACCTCGCGGAGCATCAGTCGCACCTGCCAGGGAGGCTGGCCGAGCCCCAGCATCCGCTCGAGCGTGTTGCCGAGAAACTCCCTCAGCTTGCGATCGGGCGGCGTGCCCGGCTCCCAGTGGGGCTCGGGCACCTGCCGCACCCGCTCCTCGTGCGCGTGCTTGACGCTCTCGATGTAGAGCCGCCGCTTGTCGCCGAAGTAGTAGTTGACGGCGGCGAGATTCACGCCTGCCGCCAGGCAGATGTCGCGGACGGTGGCCGCCTCATAGCCCTTCTCAGCGAACTCCCGCCCGGCCGCAAGCAGAATCCGATCCTTGGCTTCCCCGTGGGGGGCTTTCGTTCCCGGTTTGTCGTCGACTTGCTGGATCACGATGGCTGGCCTGACGACCGTTTCAAACACGCGTTTCAATCGATTGTATATGGGTAGAACCGGTTTGTCACGGCCGGTTTAACCGTTGCCCTGCAGCGCCGGCCTTCTCGGTGCGAAACGAGCCCCGCATGGACCAGGGCGTGGGCCGGTCCCCTTCCGCGTAACTCACCCGCGGAGCTGCTCGCGGTAGCGGTCGAGGAAGTGGTTGGACACCTCGGCGTTGAGCGTGCCCCAGGCCTCATCCACGAGCGTGCCGGAGAGCAGGCCGCCGGCGGCCTTGGAGGCCACGGCCCCGAGCAGGTCCGTCAACCGCGTGACCGGATCGCGGCCCACCAGCCGCTCAGCGTCCACGTGCATGAACTCGTTGGCCACCAGCGACATCGTGGGCAGCTTCGGCACGGGATCCCGGCCGTTGACGTAGCGGAAGATCTTTCCCGCGAACTCCCGATTGAGGGCGTCGCAGGCCAACCGGTTGCCGATCATCGGAGCCCCGAACGTACAGACCTCGTGCACCGGGACGAACCGCCGCTTGAGCAGCCAGGCGGCATAGAGCGCCAGCGCCCCGCCGAGGCTGTGGCCGGTCAGCCAGATCGGCCGGTCACACCGCTTGACCTCGGCCTCGATGGCGTCGGCCAACGGGGGCCAGATGTCGGCGATCGCTTCGGCGAAGCCCTTGTGAAACCGCGCCCCCACGCCCGCGGCCGAGAGGTCGTGGCCGAGCCGTCCCTCGGGCACCACCAGCAGGTTCATGGCGTCGGTCAGCAGGATGTCCTTGAGGCCATCGAGCGTGGCGGGGGATTCGGTGCCTCGGAAGGCCACCACGATGTTGGTCTGGTCGGTGGCCAGCCAGGCCTGGGTGTTGCCGGCGCTGAAGAGTTTCGCGTCGAGCCCGAGCAGCGCCTTGAACTTTGCCTCGCCCGCCCCCGCCGGCAGGTAGGCGAGCGCCGCGGCCTCGCAGAGAAACCGGGCGTTGTCGAGGCTCCCGGAGGCGTCTTCATCGAGCCGCAAGCTGCCGCTCACCCCAGCGCCGCGATCAGTTGACATACCGTCGTTCTCCCGCATCGCCGGAGGCATTCTTCCACTGCCGCAGGATCGTCGTCGGAATCCCGTTGCCCGAGACGTCGAGCTGCGAGAGCCGCCGCGGCGGCGAGTCGAGAAATCGCCGCAGGCCTTCGGGCGTGATCTTCGTGCGGGCGATCCGCAGCGTCTCCAGGGCCGGCAGCCGCGCGAGCGTGGCTAGGCCGGCGTCGGTGACGACGGTGTCGTTGAGGGTGAGTTCCTTCAGCTTCGGAAGTCCCACGAGCAGCTCCAGCGTCTCGTCGGTGACGTCAGGGTTGCCCATCTCCAGGATCACCACGTCGGGGCGCTGGGTCAGAATCCCGTAGCCATCGCGATCCCAGCCGGTGAGATTCAGCGCCCGCTGGCCGTCGAGCATCCGCTCTCGCTCGCCCAAGCCCACGATCCGCAGGTAGACATGCTGGTAGGCGAAGGGCGCGGCCCCGACCACCATCCCACCGCCGAGCAGGGCCAGCGGCACCAGCAGCTGCCGCGCGGATCGACGGCCGAAGAGCACGGCCATGCCGCGTCCCAGAGCCCAGAATAGGCCGACCGTGGCCGCCAGCAGCCCCGCGAACAACAACAGCACGCCGATCTGCTCGCTCATCGTCGACTCATCCCTGGGTCACGACTGGAATCACCTCCGCCGCATCATATCGAACGAGTGGCAGCGCGAGCAGAGCCGCGGCTCGGGGTTGCCGGACCCTGTCGCCCGGACGTTCACTCTGCGACCAATCCGCCTGCGGCGGATCGGTGCCCGCCTGGCCGCCGTTCACTCGATGCGGGCTGCGCTTCGGCATCCTGCCTACGCTTGCCAGCAACGCCGGCCCCAGGGCACCGGCAACCCCTCGCGATCGACCGTCAGGGCAGACAGGGATACCTGCAGCCGTGAAGTCAAACTTCAGCCGCTCAGCACCGCCTCGGCGGCGCGGCGGCCGCTGGCAAGAGCCCCGTTGATCGAGGCCGAGCCGCAGTGATCGCCGCAGAGAAACAACCCGGCGGCCAGCCGCGGGGAGACCGACCGTAGGCGCCGGGCGGCGGGCGACTCGTCGGGCAGGGCATGCGGCACCGTCACGGTCGCCAGCGGTCGCCAGTGGCGGGTTTCCCCGCCGAACCAGCCCACCGCCTGCTCCCGCACCGCCGCGGCGAGCGACTCGCCGTCTCCGGAAAACCCGTGCCGCACCGAGACCGTGACCAGCGCCGCCCCCGGAGGGGCGTAGCCCGCGGCCACATCGGACGGGACCGTCAGGTTGTCGATCGGCCCGCGGTGGTCGGCGCTCACGAGCAGCGTGGGCCGGTCGAGCGGCGAGCGGTCGGCGGCGAACGCGACCAGCCGGGTCGACGTGTCACCACGGTCGGCCCAGGCCCCGCGATGGTCCGGCGGCAGGATCGTCGCGGCCGCCGCGCGGTCGGTCGCCACCACCACATCGCGAGCCGAGAGTCGGCGGCCGTCGGCGAGTTCGACGCTGCCCGGAGCGACCGCGCGCACCCTGGTCGCAGTCGTGAGAGAGCCCGCCGGCAGGCCCGCGGCGAGCTGCGCGGGAATCGCCGCCATCCCGCCGGCCGGCAGGCAGGCCCGGCCGAGGGCGAACATCGCAAAGTCGAAGAGAAACACCGGCGCCGCCGTCTCCAGCGATCGCTCGAGAAACACGCCGCCGAAGAAGGGAACGAAAAACCGCTGGACGAATGCCCGGGAGAATCCGCGGGCAGCCAGCTCATCCGCGGTCGTCCGTTCCGATTCGGCTCCGGTCGCGTCGGGATCGAGACGCCCGGATCGCAGCGATGCAATCGCCTCGTGCCGCAGCCACGCCGTTCGCAGGCCGTCGGCCATGCCGATCGTGCCCGTGAGCACCGCCGCCACGGCCGCGAGTGGCTGCCGCCAGGGATCGGCGACTCGGCGCAGCCGACTCCCTTCGGCGATCAGGGCCCCCGCGTCGAACCGGCCGAGCCGAAGGGCCGCGAGGTCGAGCTGCCGAAGGCCCTCCGGATAGGCGTCGTTGTAGACCTGGAACCCGCGGTCGATTCGGAAGCCGTCGACCGTGTCGGTCGCCACGCGGCCTCCGACATGGTCGGCCGCCTCGAGCACCAGCACGCGCCGGCCGGCCCGCACGAGCGTTCGGCCGCAGACGAGTCCCGCGAGCCCGCCCCCCACGATGATGCAGTCGGCGTCGGTCATGCGTGCTCCATCAGGAATGTGAAGGGCGGTCGGCCAGCATCCGGGCCAGCCAGCGGCCCGCGGCCAGCCCGCTCGAGGCTGCTCCCTCCACCCGCGGGCCCGCAAAGGCGTCGCCGCAGCAGGCGACCGGCGGCGTGTGCGAGACGGCGACCAGAGGCTCCGGGATGATCGTCGTGGGCAGGGCGAACTTCCACCGCTGCAGTGATTTCTCGACCACGACCGTGGCCGGGTCACCGTCGATCCAGGGGCGGGCATGGTCGATGAGGGTCGCCATCACCTCCTCGGGCGGCGTGTCGAAGTGGCGGCTACTAAAGGCTCCGTCGGCGTGGATCGTGAGGGCCGGCACCGGCGAGATGCCCTTCTGATGGTTGTCGGCCACCCAGGCGATTGGCCCGCCGGCCGCCGGGTCGAACTGGATGCCACCCGGCGGCGGCACCCGGCTCGGCCTGTCGAGCACGAGCATCAGCGCAAAGCACGGGTCGTAGGCCACGGTCCTGAGCGACTGCCAGGCCGTGGCTTCCACCCGCTCCGAGCCCGCGCTGAGCCCGCCCGCCGCGAGCAGATCGAGCGACTGCGGCACGGGCGGCGTGAGGATCGCCCCCGACCCAAGGAGCGGTGCGCCGTCGTCGAGCGTGAGCCGCACCAGGCCGTCGGCCACCGCGACCGCCGTGGCATTCGCCGCCGTACGGATCTCACAGCGGCCGCCCCCGGCCCCGGCGGTGAGCCAGGCCGCCAGCTGCTTGGGCAGATCAGTCATGCCATGGGTGCCCCGCCATCGCGGATGCCCGTCAGCGCCGCCGTCTCGCGTGCCCAGCGAGCCGCCGCGTCCGAAGCCGCGACACCACTCCTCGACCGCGCCGGCCGCCTGGGCCTCGGCCACGATCCCTCCGAAGGCGCGGCCGCGGACGGTGAAGAACTGCGCCCCGTGGTCGCAGACCGCCGAACCTAGTCGTCGCGTGGCCACGCGTCCTCCGACGCCGCGGCCCTTGTCGAGCACGACCACCGACCGACCCGCCGCCGCGAGCTCCCACGCGGTACACAATCCGGCCATGCCCGCCCCGACCACGATCGCATCCCACGCCACCACTCGACTCACGCGACACTCCTGGATGACCAACTTCCGCGGAAGCCCAGTCACCCCGCCAGGTTACCCATTTTCTTGCCACAAGATGTTCTGCTCCACTCGTTCGGCACCCCACGGCCCGCGAGGGGCTGCCCATGCCAATCGAGCGGCGTAGGAAACCGAGCGCAGCAAGGATTGCGAAGCGAGGTTTCCTCCGAGCGACCGGAGGGCAGGATGCCCGAAGGGAGCGTCCGGCGAGATGGCATGGGCAGCCCTGAGCCGCGCGCGTGGCGGCCCTGTTACGATACCGCCCCATGAGCCGCTATCGCACCACGCCCGCCGACACCGCCGGGATGCCCCCGGGCATCCCCTACATCATCGGCAACGAGGCCGCCGAGCGGTTCAGCTACTACGGGATGCGGACGATCCTGACCATCTTCATGGTCCGCTACCTGTGGCTGATGTCCGACACGGTGATGCCGGCCATGAGCAAGGCCGAGGCCCAGGAGCACTACCACACTTTTTCTTCCTGGGTCTACTTCTTTCCGATCGTGGGTGCGATCGTCTCCGACGCCTTCACCGGCAAGTACCGGATCATCATCCAGGTCTCGGTGCTCTACTGCCTCGGCCACCTGGCGCTGGCGTTCATGGGGAGCGGCGGGCTGTCCGCCGAGACCTGGCTGTGGCTCGGGCTGTTCCTGATCGCTTTGGGCTCGGGCGGCATCAAGCCCTGCGTCTCGGCCCACGTCGGCGACCAGTTCGGCAAGCGAAACCAGCACCTGATGGAAAAGGTCTATCAGTGGTTCTATTTCGCGATCAACTTCGGCTCCACGCTCTCCACGCTGCTCACGCCCTGGCTGCTCGAGTGGTACGGGCCGCACGTCGCCTTCGGCGTGCCGGGCGTGCTGATGGCGATCGCCACGCTGATGTTCTGGCTGGGCCGCAACCAATACATCCACGTGCCCCCGGGCGGAACGGCCTTCCTCGCGGAGGTCTTCAGCCGCGACGGGATCCTGACGATCCTCCGGCTCGCGCTCGTCTACCTCTGCATCGCCGTGTTCTGGGCGCTGTTCGACCAGACGAGCTCGGCCTGGGTGCTTCAGGCCGAGGACATGAACCTCCGCTGGCTCGGCCTCGACTGGCTCCCCTCTCAGATCCAGGTGCTCAACCCGATCCTGGTGATGGCGATGATCCCGCTGTTCCAGTTCGCCATCTATCCGACGATCGACCGCGTGTTCCCACTCACGCCGCTGCGCAAGATCGGGATCGGCCTGTTCCTGATGGCCGCCGGATTCGGCCTCTCCGCGGTGGTGCAGGGATGGATCGACGGGGGCGCGAGGCCGAGCGTGGCCTGGCAGTTCGTGGCCTACTGCATCGTCACGGCGGCCGAGATCATGGTCTCGATCACGGGGCTCGAGTTCTCCTACTCGCAGGCACCGAAGACCATGAAGTCGGTGATCATGGCGGTCTGGCTGTTGTCGGTGTCGCTGGGGAACTACGTGACGGCCGTGGTCAACCACTGGATCCAGGTGCCTGGCGTGAGCGGACTCGTGGCCCATGCGGGCGAGCTCGAGGCCACGCCGCCGGAGGCCGATGCGACCGTGGCCGGCTGGAAGGTCCGCGTCGCCGACCTCGTGTCCGAGGGCGACCGCGCCAGCCTTCCCGACGACGCGGCCGTGCGGGAGATCCGGCTGGCGGGTGGTGACGGCCGCTTCGACACCGCCGACGACGCGTTGCTCTCGTTCAACCGGTTCGCGGGCCTGGTGGGGATCACGACGGCCGAAGACACGTCGCTGCTGGCGGCCAAGCAGCGGGTCGATGCCGCCTTCTTCGCGTCGGCCGAGGCCGAGGCCGCCAAGGAGATCCCCGGTGACGAGGCGGGGGCGACGCTCGTCGCCGAAGTCACCGATTCGGCGGGCCGGCCAGTCCGCTATCGGCGGATCACCCGCGACCGCTACCGGATCGTGGCCGACGGGCCCGACGGCAAGCCGTTCACCCCCGACGACGTCGTGCTCACGGCCACCGTCGTGCGGGCCGATCCGGCGGAGGCGGCCCGGCTCGCGAGCAAGCCGCTCACCTGGCGCGAGAAGCGACTGATCGAACTCAAAGGAGACGAGGGCCGTCGCGAGGTGGAGGCGGCCCGGGGCGAGGCGCCGGAGACGACCGTGGGCCATGCGCTCACGATCGGCGGGCTGACGACGCTCGAAGGGTCCGCCTATTACTGGTTCTGGACCGGCTGCATGCTCGCCGCCGCGGTGGCCTTCGTACCGATCGCGATCCTCTACCGCGGCCGGCCGATAGACCAGGACGACCCCGGCGCCGTCTAGGCAGGTAGGGCGGACGGCGCAGGCCGGGCCGGACTGGGCGTGTCGGCAATCCGGGCTTGCGACGCCGCGCCGGCCCGTGCTACCAACCACCCGCGCGGCCGCGGAGGCTCCGCGCGAAGCCGACATGGAGCCCGTGCCAGTGATGGATCGCGAGACGGAACTCGCCGCCGCGGTCGCGGGCCGCTGCGAGGCGATCGCCGGCGTCGTGGGCCTGCCTCGGACCACCGGCCTCGACTTCGTGCGGAACGTGCTCGACGCCTTCCCGGCCGAGGGCTCGTCGCCCCAGGCAGAGCGCGGCTGGCGGACGCGAGCCTACCTCCTCGCCCAGGCCTTCCACTGCCGGCTGCCGGCTCCCGGCTTCGAGGACACGCTGCGGGCCGCCTGCAACCAAGGCTCCGCGACCGCGGTACACGAGGCGCTCCTCGCCTGCCCCGAGCATCACACCTCCCGGCAGGCGACCGCCAACCTGGTCATCCTCGACGCCTCCCGTCCCGTGATGGACGTCACCTACACGGCGATCCTCGACTTCACGAGCGGGATCCAACGGGTGGTCCGGAGCCTCGCCCACCACCTGCCGGACGTCGCTCCCGGCGCCGTGCTCGTCCGCTGGGACGACCACACTCGCGGCTTCGTGCCGCTCGACGCGGCGCAGGCAGCGACCCTGGCCTGCCCCACCCCGCAGCGGCCGGCCGGGACGCCGGCGGAGCACACCCTGCTCCGCAGCCTGAGACGGCTCGCCTCCTGGCCCCGACGGCGGGTCGAGAAGACGTTCAGGCGACGCCGGGAACGGAAGATCCTCCGCCAGCTCCGTC
>JBJTPO010000094.1:0-3100 GCA_046075145.1 Planctomycetota bacterium | reverse complement strand
CGAGCCGACCACGACCAGCCTGGCCGACCCGACCACGGCCATGCAGGTCCTGCAGACCTCGTTCGGAGTCGTGACATCAGCCGCCGCGTCGCGATCGAAAGTTCTTTGCCTCCAGGCCAGCAGACCTTCATTCCACCATTTCACCTGGATCAGGATTTCCAAAAAAGGGAACCCGGCCGGGGCCCGAGGGCACCCGGCCGGGCGATCAATCCACGTGGCCTTCCGGGAGCCACGCGGTCACGACGCGGTTGCCCGCTCGTCAGCTGCCACGATCGCAGCAGCCTGCACTGGGTCCGTTCTTGCAGCAGCAGCACCCGCAGTCGTCGCAGGTGCAGGTGCCCTTCGCGCAGCAGCCGCAGCAGTCGCACTCGGGGCATCGGGCCATCATCCCGCCGGACAGCGGGGCCAGGGCCAAGGCGGCCCAGAGAATCATCGCAGACATGGTTCATGCTCCTTGGAAAGGGTGAAAATAACGAAACAGGGTTCGGCCAGAGCCGATTCAGTTTCGCCACACCCCATAGAGCACCCGCACAGGCCGCTCGGGCGGCCGCATGGCAACGGCAACCGCGCCGGCGACCGGCGCGACCGATGCAAGCGGAAGCACGGCGATGGCCGCCGGCATCGGCCCACCGACTTCACTCGGCGAGGTTGCCGGCGGCACCGCCGCCTCCGCGGGCCGCGGCTCGAGCAGGCAATCGCAGCCCGTCGCGCCACGGCAGCAGGACCCAGCAAAGCCGTCAGCCGCATCGGCCACGCCCGTCGGCGAGTCGCCGCGGAGATTGCTCCCCTGCGGCAACCCGTCCGGGATCGCGCCGCAGCACGATCCGCGACCATGGGTTGCGGCGACGGCAGAGGCGACGCCCGTGCCCGGGGAGTCCGCGACGGCGTTGCCGCCATCCGGACAGCCCGACGCACAGGCGCCGCAGACGCCCGGCGACACGATCAGTGCGACGCTGAACAGGAGCGTGTGGGTCACGCGCAGAGCCCGACCGCGGGCCGCGAACGCCCCGCTTGCCGATGCCGTGCGTGCCACCACCGCGAACATGCGGCCCTCACTCCTGCCGACCACGACCGACGCTTGGGGATCGGCCGCGGCGTTTCGTCCATCCGATCGTGCCCGCCGGGGCGGCGACCTTGTCAATCGGCCGCCTCGTCCAGCGAATCGTACGCGGCTGCCGCGGCGGCGGTTCACGGGGCATCGGCTTCCTGCAAGCCACGGCCGTGATTCGGCGGGCTCGGCCACACGGACACTTTCCCTCCGACCATTCGACCGCGTTGCCGTGGCGGAAAGTCCTCCGCTATCCTCCGGCTCCGCGACTCGCGCCCGCCCCGCACCCTGGAGCCCTGCCCTGCCGATGATCCGGATCCATTCGTTCGCCGCGCTGCGTCCTTCCTCCGCCCATGCCGCCGAGGTGGCGAGCGACCCCTACGACGTGATCTCGACCGCCGAGGCCCGCGAGCGGGCGGCCGGCAGGCCACGGTCGTTCCTCCATGTCGTCCGCTCCGAGATCGACCTGCCGCCCGAGACCGACGACCATGCCCCCGAGGTCTACGAGCAGGCGTCTCGCAACCTCCAGGGCATGATCGCCGTGGGCACCCTCGCGCGCGACCCGGCCCCGGCCCTCTATCTCTACCGCCAGATCCGTGAAGGCAAGGCCCAGACGGGCATCGTCTGCTGCGTCGAGGCGTCGCAGTACGACTCGGCCGAGATTCGCAAGCACGAGAAGACCCGCCCCGACAAGGAAGACGACCGCACGCGTCATCTCCTGGTCACGGCCTGCCACGCCGAGCCCGTCTTCCTCTGCTTCCGCGACCTGGCCGGCATCACGCCGGGCGTCGGCACGCTCGCCGCCCGGATCGCGGCCGACGCGACGGGCGAGCCGCTCTTCGACTTCGTCGCCCCCGACGGCGTCACGCACACCGGCTGGAAGGTGGCCGACGCCGGGCCGTACCTCGACGCCTTCCGACGGCTCGACCTGCTCTACATCGCCGACGGCCATCACCGCTCCGCTGGCGGCTCGCGGGCCGCCGCCGCCTCGGCGGCCAGGAATCCCCGCCACACCGGCGGCGAGGAATACGGCCGCTTCCTGGCGGTCGTCTTCCCCCACGACCAACTGCGGATCCTGCCCTACAACCGTGTCGTGAAGGATCTCCACGGCTTGTCACCGGAGCAGCTCCTGGAGCGGCTCCGGAGCGTCGGTGCGGTCAAGCCGGCCGCGGCCGGCACACCAGCGGCCCGCGGCGAGGTGCTCGTCTACCTCGCGGGCGGCTGGTGGTCGCTCACGTTTCCCGCTGCGTCGATCGACCGCACCGATCCGATCGCCAGCCTCGACGTATCACTGCTCCAGGACCGCGTGCTCGCCCCGATCCTCGGCATCGGCGACCCGCGCACCGACACCCGGATCGAGTTCGTGGGGGGCATCCGCGGCACGCCCGAACTCGAGCAGCGGGCCGGCACGAAGGGCGTCGCCTTCTCGATGCACCCGACGAGCCCCGACGAGCTTCTGGCGGTGGCCGATGCCGGCGAGATCATGCCCCCCAAGAGCACCTGGTTCGAGCCCAAGCTGAGAAGCGGGCTGTTCGTGCACGAGTTCGAGCGAATCGCCGGGGTGGAGCTGCCGTAGCGAGGAACCCGCGGGTTATCAACCCGCGGCCACTGCCACGTGGGGGCGGGATTGCATCCCGCCCAAAACCTGTTCCTGAGGCATCCGCATTCCGCGGGTTATCAACCCGCGGCCACTTTCAAGATGGGCTTTGCTTCCTCGGTCTCTCCGCGACGCGGGTCTTCAGCGGGCTGACGACCTCGACCTCGACCTCACGGGCGGGCCGGCGCGGCGGGCCCCGCGGACGCGCCGTCGAGCTTCGCCAGCCGCGCAGCGCTGGCCTCTGCCATCTCCTCGTTGCCGGCGGCCCGGAATCCCTGCTCGGCGGCCCGGAGGACGGCCACGGCGTCGTCGCGGGCTCCCGTCTTCTCGAGCACCACGCCCAGGTTGTAGAGCAGCAGCGGCGCGTTGGGCTCGACCTTGAGCGCCCGGCGGAAGGCCGCGGCCGCCTCGTCGAGCCGGCCGGTTCGCTCGAGCGCGCTGCCGAGGTTGTTGAG
>JBJTPO010000093.1:0-1216 GCA_046075145.1 Planctomycetota bacterium | reverse complement strand
CGAAAACTGCTACACTCCCCGCCGCCGCGCTGCCGCGGCCCGCAACCAATCCTGCCCATCCTGCCCCATGCCCCGAGCCCCCTCCGAGACCGAGCACGTCCCCGCGGCCTGGTCTCACCGCCATCTGCTGGACCTCGAGCGGCTGACCGCCGACGAAATCCGGCTGCTGCTCGACACCGCGGCGATCTTCAAGGAGGCGACCGAGGGCTGCCGCCGCAAGCTTTCCGTGCTCACCGGCTGCACGGTCGTCAACCTGTTTTTCGAAAACTCCACGCGGACGCGGACGAGCTTCTCCCTGGCCGCGCGGCGGCTGGGCGCCGATGTGGTCGACTTCTCGGCCTCGACCAGCAGCCTGTCGAAGGGGGAGTCGTTCATCGACACCGCCCGCAACCTGGAGGCGATGGGGGTGAACGCGGTGGTGGTGCGGCACGGCACGCCCGGCACGCCACACCTGCTCGCCCAGCACCTCTCGGTGGGCGTGATCAACGCGGGGGACGGGCCGCACGAGCATCCCACCCAGGGCCTGCTCGACATCTTCTCGATCCGCGAGCGGCTCGGCGACCTCAGCGGCATCACGGTGGGGCTCGTGGGCGACATCGCCCACAGCCGCACGGCGCGATCGAATCTCTGGGGCCTGATCAAGCTCGGGGCGAAGGTGATCGTCTGCGGCCCCCCCACGCTCGTCTCGGAGCGCTGGCGGGAACTCGGGGTGGAGGTCTCCCACGATCTCGACGCGATCATCCCCCGCTGCGACGTGCTCAACCTGCTCCGGATCCAGTTCGAGCGGCAGAACACGCGACCCTTCCCCTCGGTCCGCGAGTATGCCCACCTCTACGCGATGACCAAGGAGCGGCTCAAGCGGGCCAAGAAAGACCTCCTGATCCTGGCGCCCGGGCCGATCAACCGGGGCGTGGAGGTGACGGCCGAGGTGGCCGACTGCCCGCAGTCGCTGATCCTCGATCAGGTGACCAACGGCCTGGCGGTGCGGATGGGCGTGCTCTGGCTGACCTGCGGGCCGCGGGACACGGCCGGCGGAACATCCCCCCGTGGAGGCCTTTCCTGATGCCCACGCTCCTCGTCCGCGGCGGCCGCGTGGTCGATCCCTCGCAGGGCATCGACCGGATCGACGATGTGCTCGTCCGCGACGGCCATGTGGTGGCCGTGGGCCACGCGGGCACCCAGCCCGTGGGCCGGGTCGACGAGACGATCGACGCGG
>JBJTPO010000092.1:0-2667 GCA_046075145.1 Planctomycetota bacterium | reverse complement strand
CGAGAAGACGTGAGCCGCGGCCGATGACGGCGGCGCCGCCGAGCGCGAGGCCCGCGTGAAGGAAGCGGCGACGACTGGGGAGCATGCGGGGCGAGGCGTTCATCGGGCGGGTCCTCCTCGGGAAACGGAAGTGATCGGCTGCCAGACACGGATGGCCGGCTGAGTCAACGCGGCGACGTCATCGTAGCACGGTCGCGGCCCGAAAGCCGACGTGCAGCCGCTCGAGCAGATCGCGGGCCGTCATCGAGATCTGGCCGAGATCCGCGGCGGCCGAGTCGCCCGCGGCCCCGTGCACCCAGGCCGCCAGCCGGGCGGCCGCGAAGGGCTCCATGCCCTGGGCGAGCAAGGCGGCCACCACGCCGGTGAGCACGTCGCCGGTACCGGCGGTGGCCATGCCGGGGTTGCCCGTCTCGTTGACGGCTTCGCGGCCAGCGCCGACGACGAGCGTGCCGGCGCCCTTGAGCACCACCACGACATCGGCCGCCGGAGCGCACTCGCGGGCCAGCCTCTCGAGCAGGCCCCGGTCGGCGGCGTCCGGGCCGGCCGGATCACGGCCCGCCAGCCGGAGCATCTCGCCGACGTGGGGCGTCACGACCCGTGGGCCCGCGTGATCAAGACGGGAGGCGTCGTCCATCAAGCTCACCGCCCAGAGCGCATCGGCGTCGAAGACGGCGGGGATCGCCACTTCCCGCCAGAGTGCGGCCACGAGCGAAGCGACGTCGTCGGAGCGGCCGAGCCCCGGGCCGACGGCGAGCACCGACGCGCGGCCGGCAGCGGCCACGAGCGGGGCGACAGCCGCGGCCGCGAATGTTCCGCCCGCCGACGACACCAGCCCGCGGGTCATCACGCAGGGATCGAACCCGGCCGTGATCGCCACGATCGGTTCGGGCACCAAAGCCTCCACGAGCCCGGCACCGCTCTTGAGCGCGGCCGACGCGGCGAGCGCGGGCGCTCCCGCCATGCCGACGGAGCCACCAACCACGACCACGCGGCCGAAGTCACGCTTGCTCGCCCCGGGGGGCCGGGGCGGCGGCAGCGGCAGGTCGCGCGGAGGCGTGGCTGGCGAAGTCGTCATGTACGAGCCCCGGCTGCCTCCACGGCGGTGTCGAAAGCCCTCTCCCGCACGCCGTGGTGCGGCGGGCAGTCGGCGGGCCGACCACCCGTGACGCCGCCGTACCTTGACCGAAACCTCCCGCGACCGCTACCCTCCCCCGAGTTTGCCGTCGTTTTCCGGCCGCGCCGCCGGCCGCCTTGGAGAGATTCCACCCTCATGTGTGCCGCTCAGACCCGGGCCGACATCTTCGACGTCAAGAAGGTTCGCCAACTCATCGAACTGATGAAGGAGCACGACCTGTCGGAACTCGACCTCCGCCAGGCAGACCACCGGGTCAAGATCCGCCGCGGAGGCGAGGTGGTCGCCTACACCGGTCCCGTCCAGGCCGCCCCGGCCCCGCTGGCGGCCGCTCCGGCCGCGGCCGTCCCTGCCGCTGCCAGCGCCGCCGATTCCCGGATGCTCGTGATCAAGAGCCCGATGGTCGGCACCTTCTACAAGGCCTCCGGCCCCGACTCGCCCGCGTTCGTGAAGGTGGGTACCGGATCGGCCCCGAGAAGACCGTCTGCATCATCGAGGCGATGAAGGTTTTCAACGAAATCCCCGCAGGTGTCTCCGGGCAGGTCGTGGCGATCCTCGTCGAGAACGGGGCGCCGGTCGAGTTCGGCCAGCCACTTATCAAGGTCGAGCCCGACGCCTGAGCCTCGCCCGGCGCGCGACCTCAGTCCGGCTCGTTGGGCCGGGCGGCCGCGAAGGCCGGGCCCCGGACGGGAATCGAGACCGGCATCCCCCAGGGCGGAATCCCCATGTTCAAGCGGATCCTGATAGCCAACCGCGGCGAGATCGCCCTCCGGGTGATCCGTGCCTGCCGCGAGCTCGGCGTGGAGACGGTGGCGATCTACAGCGAGGCCGACCGCGACGCCCCCTACCTGGATCTCGCCGACGAGGCGATCTGTGTCGGCCCGGCCAAGGCCGCCGACAGCTATCTCCGCATCGACCGGGTGATCAGTGCAGCCGAGATCGGCAACGTGCAGGCGATCCATCCCGGCTACGGCTTCCTCTCGGAAAACTCGCACTTCGCCGAGGTCTGCCGCTCCTGCGACATCGGCTTCATCGGGCCGGCGCCCGAGGCGATGCAGCGGCTGGGCGACAAGAACTCCGCCCGGGCCCTGGCCCGCGAGGCGGGCGTGCCCACGGTGCCCGGCAGCGAGGGGCTGCTCACGAGCGAGCAGGAGGCCGTCAAGATCGCCCGTGAGATCGGCTTCCCGGTGCTGCTCAAGGCCACGGCCGGCGGCGGCGGCAAGGGGATGCGGGTGGCGGCCAACGACCTGTCGCTGGCGACGGCCTGGCAGCAGGCCTCGGCCGAGGCCCAGGCGGCCTTCGGCAACCCCGGCATCTACATCGAGAAGTGCATCGAGCGGCCGCGGCACGTGGAGATCCAGATCCTCGCCGACACCCATGGTCAGGTCTTCCACCTCTGGGAACGCGACTGCTCGACCCAGCGTCGGCACCAAAAACTGATCGAGGAGAGCCCGTCGCCCCGGCTGCCGCAGGCGACCCGCCAGAAGATGGCCGATGCGGCCGTCCGGCTCGCCAGGACGGCCGGATACTACTCG